>CAXTWV010000079.1:12683-16883 GCA_964248005.1 uncultured Ktedonobacteraceae bacterium
GTACTACTATTTTGTTGTTATCCAAAACACCACAACCACCGGGGGGCTTGGGGCCGCGCCACAATACCCGCGTTTTTTTGTCTTCTTGTATGATTTGACACGTATCCTTCCACTACACTATACTAATGAGAGCAATGGTGCAATGGAAAGGACCGAGAAACGTGCTTGTCGATAGCCATACTCATATCGACACCCCCCGCTTTGATGCTGACCGCGAGTCCGTTATTCAAGCCGCATTGAATGGTGGTGTTACGCGCATGATTGACCCCGGCACTGATCTCCCATCGAGTCAGGCTGCGCTCTCACTTGCAAAGACACATCCTGGGATCGTCTATGCAGGAGTCGGTGTACATCCACATGATGCCACAACCTATACCGATGAGATAGGAGAGCAATTTCTTGTCATGGCACGTGAGCCGGAAGTGGTCGCGATTGGCGAGTTTGGTCTGGATTATTTTCGTATGCTCTCACCGCGCGATATACAACGCGCTGTGTTTTGCGCACACCTCGACCTTGCACGCACATGCGATCTGCCCTGCATTATTCATGTACGCGATTCGCATGAGGATGTAGTGGAGTTATTGCGCACACATGGACAAGGTTTGCGCGGCGTCTTTCACTGCTTTTCAGGCGATGTGGCGCAGGCGGAAGAGTGCCTCAGCTTTCCAGGCTTTGTGCTTTCATTCGCTGGCCCATTGACTAAACAGGGGAATGCATTGCCTGATGTGGCGCGTATGGTGCCGTTAGACCGTGTATTGGTCGAGACCGATAGTCCCTATCTTGTACCAAAACCACTCAAGGCCAAGCGCAATGAACCCCTTTTTGTACAACATACTGCCGCGAAACTCGCCGAGTTACGCGATATGTCCATAGAAGAAATTGCTCAGGTGACGACCACAAACGCCGTCCGTTTGTTCAATATAAGAGAGAAAATTCATGAAGTTATTTAACACGCTCACACAATCATTGGAAACGTTTGTACCGCTCGACGATACGGTGCGTATCTATGTATGTGGTGTCACACCCTACGATACGACGCATCTGGGCCATGCCTTTACCTATGTCTCGTTCGATACGCTCATTCGCTACCTGGAATTTAGCGGGCACAAGGTCAGGTATGTGCAGAACGTGACCGATATTGACGATGATGTGTTGCGCAAGGCACGCGAGTTGGGGATGCAGTGGGATGATCTAGGCCGTCGTGAAATCGAGCGTTTCCACCGTGATATGGATGCATTGAATGTGCGCCGTCCCGATGTATACGCGAAAGCGACAGAGGAAATTCCTGGCATTCTCGCGATGGTGACGACGTTGGTTGAGCGTGGCTATGCCTATGTGAGTGAGGGCTGTGTCTTCTATGATGTGCGTCACGATCCAAGTTTTGGTGGCATGGCGCGAGCCGTTGGTCTCAAAGATTACGCGTCCATGCTCGAAGTCGCGAACGAGCACGGCAATTTCCCCAATGATACACGCAAACATGACCCACTCGATTTCGTGCTTTGGCAAGCACAGGCACCCGGCGAACCCGCATGGGCAAGCCCGTGGGGACCGGGACGCCCCGGTTGGCATATTGAGTGTAGTGCTATGTCGCTGCATTATCTCGGTGAGCAAATAGATATTCACGGCGGTGGAGCGGATCTCAACTTTCCGCATCATACCTGCGAGATCGCGCAATCTGAACACTTTACACAAAAAGCTCCTTTCGCACGCATCTGGGCGCATACAGGCATGGTGTATCAAGATGGCGAGAAGATGAGCAAGTCGCTTGGCAATCTTACCTTGGTCAGCAACTTGCTTAAAGAATACACACCTGACGCTATCCGTCTTGTATTGCAAAGCCATCACTATCGCTATCCATGGGAATGCTTCCCTGAAGATCTCAAAATCGCTGCGGAGACCGCAAAGACATTGGAGCAATTACGTGCGTTTGTTGGCAATGACCTCTCGAACGAGCAAAACGAGGATACCACGTTGCTGCATAATCGCTTCTTGTCCGTGATGGATAACGATCTCAACACGCCTGAAGCGGTACTTATGTTGCGCAAATCGGCCCAGCTTGCTCTGGAAGGGCATGATGGCGTGCTTGGAAGCGAAGTGTTACGCTTGACAAGGGTATTGGGGTTGTGTGCATAGGTGGCTATCGTTTAGGGGGAATAGATACGTCAATTGTAGGGGTCTAATTCTATTACACCCTTGTGACGATTGACCATGTTGGTAGGGCGTAAGAAGCGTTCCAACGTTCTCCCGAAATTGTGTATTGCTCACAGGATGTAATGAATTAGACCCCTACAATTGACGTATTCGCATAAATTGGTTGTATTAGATCAATGGATAAGAAAAGCGTATGTCACATACCACCATTCGCTCGGTTCATGTCGAACCCTTGAATATACCTTTGTTAGAGCCGTTTGCTATTGCCACGGGCAGCGTGTCCTCAGCAAAGAATGTGCTTATTACGCTCACATTACAAGATGGTAGTGTGGGCTATGGTGAGTGTGCTCCATTTCCGCCGAGTACGGGTGAGAGTCAGGCAACGGCTCTTGCGGCGGCTCAGGATTGTATAGCGTTGCTTGAGGGCAAAGATGCGGCGCATTGGCGTAGCCTTTCTAAATTGGTGCATAGCATGTACTATAGTCAGTCAACTGTATGTGCTGGTATCGAAATGGCACTGCTCGACGCTCTGACACGCTCGTATGGTATACCACTTTACGTCTTCTTTGGTGGGGCTAGCACGAGTGTTGAAACGGATATCAGTATTCCGCTTGTCGCGCCAGAACATGCGAAAACGCTGGCACGCGATATCGTCAATCGTGGCGTGACGAGCATCAAGGTTAAGGTTGGGAGTGATCTGTATGAGGATGTCGAGCGTGTCGAGGCTATTCGTGAAGCCGCTCCTGGTCTTGGCCTGACACTCGACGCCAATCAGGGTTATACGCCTAGCGAAGCTTTGTTGTGCTTAGAAGCTTTGGATGACCGTGATATTCGTCCGCTTATGCTGGAACAACCCGTACATAAGGACGACTACGATGGACTGCGCTACATCTCTCAGCATACAACCGTACCCATCTTCGCAGACGAAAGTGCTTCTAGCCCGGCAAACGTGGCACGCCTTATCAAGATGAATGCTGTATCAGGTATCAACATTAAGCTCATGAAATCAGGCTTGGTTGAGGCTATGGATATCGCCGCCGTGTGTCGTGCTAATGGCATACAACTCATGATCGGTGCGATGATCGAGTCAAGGCTTGCCATCAGTGCCGCAACACATTTTGTGGCAGGCGTTGGAGGGTTTCGCTATATCGACCTTGATACACCTATGCTACTCACAGACGATCCCTTCACTGGCGGCTTTGAGCAAAAGGGCGGTGTGTATGATGTTGCAGGGATTGAGCGTGGGTTAGGGATAGAGAAAAAATGATATAGTTAAGTGATGTTTTCTCTATTCCTATGAAAGGTACAAAGAATATGTATAGGTCATTAATTTCTTTAGATCCAAAGGTGATGATGGGTAAACCTGTTATTGCAGGAACACGTATTACTGTCGAACATATTCTGGAGGAACTAGCTGAAGGTAATACAATAGAAGACCTTTTAGCCGCTCATCCTCGGCTTACCATCGAAGGTATTCATGCTGCATTATCATATGCTGTCGATTTACTACGTACAGTGGAAGCGGCTTCATGAACATCATTGCTGATGAAAACATTGCTGTTCAAGTTGTAGAGAGATTGCGACAAGATGGGCATAATATCCGATACACAATACAGGGACAAGGTATCGTAGATATGGTTGTATTAGACATGGCTTACGAACAAAAAGCGTTACTTATTACGGATGATAAAGACTTTGGTGAGTTAGTTATCCGTAATAAGCAACAAGCCTTTGGAGTCCTATTAGTACGACTTCCCGGATTAGCTTCCGATCAAAAAGCAGATATTGTCGCAAATGTTGTACGTGAGCATGGTGATAGATTAATGCATGAGTTTACGGTGCTGACAGCGAAAAACATACGTAGCCGCCCGCTCAACTCTTGATTATCATAGCAGTTCAAAATTTTTTACCTGTACGCCTCCGCCTGCAAGTTGAACAACTCTGCGTAACGTCCGTCGATTTCCATCAATTGCTCATGGGAGCCGCTTTCGAGTATTGTGCCGTTTTCTAACACGAAAATTCTGTCAGCGAGGCGCACGGTGCTGAAGC
>CAXTWV010000080.1:0-7275 GCA_964248005.1 uncultured Ktedonobacteraceae bacterium
TGCCAAGAAGGACGTGATAAATCGGTCCCTACACATTATCTATGCTTAGCCACGAGCGAACACAAGCACGGTCTGACCGAGTTGAATACGATCACCTTCTTGAAGTGGGAAGGTCTGGAACTTGTTTACCAGTTGCCCGTTGACCTTTGTGCCATTCGCGCTACCTTCGTCCTTGAGTGCATATTGCCCATTTCCAAGGTTGACAACCGAGGCATGAAGACGCGAAACTGCCAAATCTTCCAGGAAGATATCACTCTCACGGCTACGTCCAATACTGAGCGATTCCTTGACGATTTTGTACTCACGTCCAGGTTCTTTGCCTTCTTCCACACGAACAAGCCCAAGCCCGCCAGCTGAACGCATAATGGTTCTATCACCATCATTTGCACCGAAACCATTGTCCATACCATCAAATGGTGTACCCTGATTTTGTTGCATACCGGGAGCACCCTGTCCGAAGCCGCCCTGTTGTTGCTGCCATGCAGGAGCTTGTGGCACACTGCCTATACCGGCGAAGCCACCTGCAACGTTGTTTGAGTTCTGTGGTCCCTGCTGTTGCTGTTGTGGAACTCCCCACCCATCAGCTACCCCGCTCTGGGCGTTTTGTCCGTTCTGTCCAAAGCTTTGCTGATTCCAGGAAGGGCCAGAACTCATTCCTCCCCCAAGTGCTGTGGGAGCCTGCGGTGCTTGAGGTGCTACATTTGCTTGTCCACTCCCCCATTGCTGTTGCGCTGGTTGTCCCCATGGTTCCTGTGCCACAGGAGCAGGCTGTGGTGCATCCCATGCTGCGCGTCCACCTTGTGCATCCCACTGATTTGCGGAAGCAGGATGTGCTCCTGGATTGCCTGGTGCATCCCATGAATTTGTGGGAACAGGTTGTACTGTCTGATTACCGGCGGCCCACTGATTGCCTCCGTTTTGCATGCCGCCACCCCATGCGGGTGTATTCCCCTGGCCCTCTCCCCATGGCGTATTTGTTCCTTGTGGCATACCGTTCTGTCCACCCCAGGAGTTCGCGCCCTGTTGCTGCATTGACGCGTTCTGTTGTGGCGCACCCCAGCCCTGTTGTTGAGGCGCATTCTGTGGGCCTCCCCAGCTAGCTTGTTGACCTTGAGCCTGCTGTGGCGCCCATGGCTGTTGTGCGTCATTGTTGAGTCCTTGTGGATTCCAGCCGTTAGCCGCTCCCCCTTGCTGCTGAGGCTGTCGTTGCCAATCATTGTTTCCTGTACCCGTCGCGGCCTTTGTACCCTTCTTGCCACCACTGCGGTAGACTAAGAAACCGCCGATAGCAACAACCAACGCCAGAACGACACCTGCAATTGCAATAACTTTGCCTGAAACTGGAAGTCCAGCAAGCGCAACAACTAAGAGCGTAAGTTGTTCAAACATAATAATTACCCCTCTGCTCGTAGGGGCGGTAGAGCGTCTCTCTACCACCCGATCTCAATCGGGTACCGTTTTGTGGTACCCCTACAACTGCGATGCAGTACGTGTCAGAACATGTACATGCATGTCAGGACCTACAAAAGAAAACCTGTCAATGCCTACCAGTGCTTGTGAACACTCCACTTATCGCATTTCAAAACGTACCTCGACACTGCCAAAGCGAAGGACATCACCATCTTTGAGGGTACGTTCCTCATGTGGTGTCAAGATGACTCCATTCAAGCGCGTCTTATTTAATGCGTTCAAGTCTTCAACGGTAAACGTTCCCTGTTGGTTACGCAGGTAGGCGTGCCGTCTGCCAACTGTCTTGTCCGCTAACGTAATTTCCGGGAAGATACCAAGCGTTGGGTCCTGTCGGCCCACAACCATCAGTTCTCCTTTTAATGCTATTGTTTGTCCATTTGAAAGGACAATGATCCGTGCCTCTTTTTGTGGAAGAGGTTTAATGATATGGGCATTTTCTCCATCGTTGTCCATTCCGCCCCTGTGTTGCTCATACATAGGTCCCGCATGTTGTGCATGTCGCTTGTCTGTCGGCATTGCCAGGACACGCTCATGAATCTGCTCCAATGCTGCTATGAACTCTTGCGGTGTCGCATAACGGTCCATCGGCGATTTCGCAAGTGCCTTTTGCATAAACAGGTCCATCTCCATCGGCAGGTCCTGACGAATACGGCAGATAGACGGAACCTTATCATTCATATGCTTGATAACAATGTCAACCGCCGACTCACCCTGGAAAGGTGGAGCACCAGACAACATCTCAAACAAGACGGTTGCGACCGAGTACAGATCAGAGCGCGTATCAGCGGAGCGACCACTCTCTGCCTGTTCGGGCGAAATATAATAGGCTGTACCCATGAACACATTGGACTGTGTAAGCGTTACCGTCTCTCGACCACGCGCCAGACCAAAATCAGCGATCTTGACCATATCCTCACTGTTGATAAGGATATTTTGTGGCTTGATATCTCTATGCACAACCCCTTGATTGTATGCTGTGTCTAAGCCTTCGGCTATCTGACGTGCATAGTTCAATGCATGTAACGTATCCATCTGTCCTTCGGTGAGCATATGGTACTTTAGGTTCTGTCCGTCAATGTAGTCCATCACGATATAGTGCATGTTGTCATCGTTACCATAGTCAACGATACGTACAATATGGGGATCGCTCAAGTTTAAGAGAATATGAGCTTCACGCTGAAAACGTGCGAGGAGTTCACCATCGTTCGACAGTTCGACATGCATCATTTTAATGGCGTAAATGTGATTATCTTCCAGATCACGCGCAATATAGACGGTGGCAAAACTGCCCCGTCCACGCTCGTCAATCAGTTTATAGCGACCCTTGATGACACGTCCGGTCATGTCACCATTCATAAAGGAAACTCCTCCCTCAAATCTTCCAGCTTGCTCTTCAACAAGGAATGGCTGGCGGCTTTATTATACACTATCTCTACGCTTGTGTCATGCTGATTTTCTGTTCGTCATCTATCTACCTGTACGTCTCTCTACTATCAACGTTGCAGAACGCCGATTCCATGATATTGTACCTGATGAACATGTTCTGGAAGCTAGTCTGAGCAGACCTCTATGTAAAGAATGCACATATGTATATGATAGGCGTGTGAGCTTTCTCCAATGTCAAGAATGCGTCTTTGTTTAGGCTTGACAAGCATCCGTCGAGTAGTGTATGCTCGGAAATAACAAACGGCTACCGCGATTGTTCCGGCGAAGATGCTGTTGCAGCACTTGCGGTAAAGCGTTCTCAAGAAACTACGTGTACTGTCACACAGGGTATGGAGTTGAAAGCATGTTCGCAACAATGAGCACAACACAAACAGCAACGACTGCTTGTCGAAGTTGCGCTCAGCGTATGCCTTTTTCACCATCCTCTATGCCAGCGATGTACACAATGCACATGGCGGCTGCAAGTATGCTTATTCTCGGAACCGGCGCGATAGCGTCGGTTTCTTTGTTTGTAGTCGTACTCCTAGTAGTAACCCTTCTCCTTGGAAGCCTTGTGGTAGTAATTAGCCTTCTCCTCCTTACATGCCTTACTGGACCGATTAGTCTTCAAGGTCTAGTAGGGCAAACACAGAACATGGTACGGCTAGCCACACGCATGACGCAGGGAGATTAACGGGAGCAACGACGCCCCCATCCAACGCAGGTATCCTCATGAGGACCTCCCATTAGCGGGAGGTTCTTTTTTTATTATCTGATTGATACTCTGGAGGATTAACGCAATTATGGCAATCGCAGCAAAATTCATACAACAGGGTGCCGAAACAACGGCACAGACACACGACCAGCAGCATGACGAGCGCGAACTGGCAGGCAGTGCTATTCTTTGTGAGGCTCTTGTTCGTGAAGGGGTAGAACTTCTTTTCGGCTATCCTGGCGGCGCAATCATGCCGTTCTACGACTCTTTGACTTCGTATCCAGCCCTGCATCATGTTCTGGTGCGGCACGAACAAGCAGCCGCTCATGCCGCTGATGGCTATGCACGCGCTACAGGCAAAGTTGGCGTCTGTGTTGCAACAAGTGGTCCAGGCGCGACAAACCTCGTCACAGGCTTAGCCACTGCATTCATGGACTCAACTCCTATCGTTGCCATCACAGGTCAAGTCGCAAGTCACTTCATCGGACGTGATGCATTTCAGGAAACCGATGTAATCGGCGTGACACAACCAATCACAAAGCACAATTTCTTAATTCGTAGTGCAGACGAAATTGCTGATGTTGTCCACGAGGCATTTCGCGTCGCACAGAGTGGTCGCCCCGGCCCAGTCTTGATCGACGTTCCTAAAGATGTGTTACAGAAGATAACAAATTATCGTCCTTCCGCTACCATGACATCACGTGAACAGATGCGTGCTGAGCAACAGACGCAGCCGTCTGAGCACCTCATTGCACACGCTGCTCAGCTCATTAATCAATCAAAACGTCCACTGATCATGGCGGGTCATGGTATAATTCTTTCCCGTGCCTATGATGAACTACAAGCCTTTGCGGAGAAGACCTCGATACCAGTGATTACAACGTTACTTGGTTTGAGTGCGTTCCCAGACACACATCCACAGCATATCGGTATGCCCGGTATGCATGGTCCGGCGCATGTCAACCGAGCCATTGGTGATGCTGACCTCATTGTTGGTGTGGGTTTGCGTTTCGATGATCGCGTCACTGGCAAAGTCGCGGGCTTCGCGCCCAATGCACGCATCATCCATATCGACATTGACCCATCCGAGATGCACAAAGTTAAAGTGGCAACTGTGCCGATTGTCGCGGATGCGAGGATCGCCCTTGCCGCATTAACCGAGGCCGTTGTGCCATCTGATGATATTACATGGCTCCGCGAGATTCGGAGTTGGCAAGCACAGACGCAGGAACGCCAACAGCATATTCATCATGATGAAGCGTATCCAGATCCAACCAGCATTTTGAATGCCATCCGTGCCGCTACTGATGGCGACGCTATTGTCGTTTCCGATGTCGGTCAAAACCAGATGTGGACCGCGCGTTTCTATGAGTGGACGCGTCAGAACAGTCATATCACCTCTGGCGGACTTGGCACAATGGGTTTCGCATTGCCAGCCGCGATGGGTGTCAAAATGGGAATGCCCGATGCACCTGTATGGGCCGTTGCGGGTGATGGTGGTATTCAGATGAATATTCAGGAATTGGCAACACTACGTCAGGAAGGGGTTACGGTAAAGGTCGCCATCATGAACAATGGCTATCTTGGTATGGTACGCCAGTGGCAGCAGTTCTTCCACTCGCGTAACTATTCCGAAACACCCATGACTGGTCCAGACTACACACTTCTCGCGGCAGCCTATGGTCTCACAGGAATCCGTGTCACACGTCGAGATGAGGTAGAGAGCGCAATTCGACGTGCGATGGAGACCGAAGGCACCGTCATTATTGATTTTGTCATTGAGGCCGAGAGTAATGTCTACCCAATGGTTCCTCCTGGCTCGGCAATCACCAGCATGATCGAGGAGACGGAGGAGAACGCATAGTATGACAAATACAACGATTGGACGTGCGGGCCAGACAGGTGCCGCACAAGGAACCGAGCAAGCGCATACCTTAATCGTGCTAGTACATGACCGTCCTGGTTCTGTGGATCGTGTTGTTGGCCTGCTACGTCGGAGACGCGCTAATATGCAAACCTTAGTGATGGGACGTGGTGTACAACCAAATGTGGTGCGTATCACTATTGGAGTTGACGACTCTGAGGTTGGCGTCGAGCATCTCGTCGAGCAGCTACGCAAGATCATCGACGTGAAACAAGTCACAAATCTCGCTGCGCAAGAGGCTATCACACGCGAACTGGCCTTGATTAAAGTTAATGCTAATAGCTCTCAAGTGCAAGAAGTACTTACACAAGGGCAACGTTTTGGAGCGCAACGTGTGGATGGTACGGAAGAAACCGTTACACTGGAAATAGTGAGTAGCGCAGAGAGTATCGAACAGCTTCTCGAAGCTCTGAAACCATATGGTATTCGAGAGATAGCACGCTCTGGCAGCGTCGCTCTCTCACGAGGCAACGTGTAGGGACCAATTCATCGCGTCCTCGTTGGCGGTCGATTGGCAAGAAGGACGCGACGATTGGTGCATCTGGTCCGTGACAAGGGGACGCGCATATTGCTTCGCTCGTGCTGAGGACGCGATACATCGGTCCCTACCATCGACGCATTCTTTTGCGAAATCATAGTATTGAAAGGGAACACTTGTATGGCACATATTTATCTTGATACCGACGCAAACCTGGAACTTATTCAGCAGAAACGTGTAGCCGTCATTGGTTATGGCAGTCAGGGTCACGCACACGCGCTCAACATGCGAGACAGTGGGTGCAATGTCGTCATTGGCTTGCCCACGAGCAGCAAGAGCCGTGAAAAGGCTGAGGCCGATGGTTTGAGCGTTATGACGCCAGCGGCAGCAGCCGAGCAAGCCGACATTATCATGATTCTCATTCCAGACCAGAATCATCGCGAGGTCTTTGAGCGTGACATCAAGCCCGGTCTTGCTCCTGGCAAAATGCTCATGACCGCGCATGGCTTTAGTTTGCACTATTCACAAATCGTGCCACCCGCAGGCATAGATGTGGCGATGGTCGCGCCAAAGAGTCCTGGTCATATGATGCGTCGCCTCTTTGTCGAAGGCGTGGGCGTTCCTGCACTCTGGGCAGTCTATCAGGATGCAACGGGCAATGCTGAAGCTTTGACGCTTTCCTATGCGCGTGCTATTGGCTCTACCCGTGCGGGTGTCCTGCGCACAACCATTGGTGAAGAGACCGAGACCGACCTGTTCGGCGAACAAGCTGTCCTGTGTGGTGGTGTGACATCACTCATTCGTACAGGCTTCGAGACGCTTGTCGCGGCAGGTTATCAGCCCGAACTCGCCTATTTCGAGTGTATGCACGAGATGAAGCTGATCGTTGACCTGATGTATCAGGGCGGCATGAGCTATATGCGCTATTCTATCAGCGATACCGCCGAGTATGGCGATTATGTGTCGGGGCCACGCATCATCGACGAGCGAGTACGTGCGGAAATGCAGAAGGTTCTGCGTGAAATTCAGGATGGTACCTTTGCTACACATTGGATTCTCGAAAACCAAGCTGGTCGTCCCAGCTTCCAGGCAATGCGACGTGAAGGCGCACAGCACCAGATTGAAAAGGTTGGTGCCGAACTTCGTGCCATGATGCCGTGGTTGAATCCAACCCAAAAGAAGGCAGAGACACCTGAAGTAAAAGCCGAAACAACGAAATAACTTTAGTGATGTGCCACGGCAAGGCACAAAACAAGTTTTTTT
>CAXTWV010000080.1:7285-15662 GCA_964248005.1 uncultured Ktedonobacteraceae bacterium
AAAAATTTTCTTTATGTCCACGGGAAAGCAAAAAAACTTGTTTTGTGCGTGGCGGTGGCACATCTTCAACGCGATACATACGAACATACCTATCTTGTCCCTAAGGAGGAAAAAACGTCATGGGAGATTCTGCTGTAGTAAAGATTTTTGATACAACCCTGCGTGACGGTGAGCAGTCACCAGGGGCCACGATGACCACCGATGAAAAGCTACAGGTTGCCGAGCAACTTATGCGACTCAATGTGGACATCATCGAGGCAGGTTTCCCAGCCGCCTCCCCTGGCGACCTCCTCGCTGTCAAAGAAATCGCGCGGCGTGTGCGTGGTGTTGCAATTGCCGGCCTTGCTCGTGCATCGGTGAGCGATATCGATGCGGCATGGGAAGGTGTGCGCGATGCGGAACGACCTGTGATCCATGTGTTTCTCGCGACCTCGGAAATCCACTTGAAGCACAAGCTAGGACTCGACCGCGAAGAGGCACTACAACAGATACAATCAACGGTAACATACGCACGTAATCTCTGCCCCGTTGTCGAGTTCTCTGCCGAAGATGCCACGCGGAGCGACTGGGATTACCTCTGTCGCGTCTTTGAAGCTGCAATTCAAGCGGGGGCCACAACGATAAATATCCCCGATACTGTTGGTTACACACTACCCCATGAATATAGTGCCTTGTTTAGCCATATTCGCGAACGTGTTCCAGGCATCGAAGATGTAATTATGAGCGCACATTGTCATAATGACCTTGGGATGGCAACCGCGAACACGCTAGCAGCCATCAAAGCGGGAGCGCGTCAGGTCGAAGTCACCATTAATGGGCTTGGCGAACGAGCAGGCAACACCGCCGTTGAAGAGGTTGTGATGGCTCTGCGTACTCGCCCCGACTCATTTGGCAATGTTGATACACGTATCCACGCGAACGAACTATTGGCGACGAGTCAGATTGTCAGTCGCATGAGCGGTATTCCTGTGCAGCCCAATAAAGCTATTGTTGGCTCCAATGCCTTCGCTCATGAAGCAGGTATTCACCAGGATGGGATGTTGAAAAATCGTCTCACATATGAGATTATGACACCGCAATCGGTTGGTTGGACTGATACGCGTATGGTACTGGGCAAGCATTCTGGTCGTCATGGACTTGATGCACGTCTGCGTCAACTTGGTCACAAATTAAACGCTGACCAGCTGAAAGTTGCGTATAACCGCTTCGTCAAACTAGCGGACAAAAAGAAGTATATCACCGATGCCGACCTCATCTACATCGTTGATAGCGGCATAGAAACGCCTGCAGGGATTTAGTTGTTGTAGATGCATGTTGCTGACTGAGTTACAAAGTAACTCAGTCAGCAACATGCATCTACATGTGACTTTTGTACCTGTACAGTTCGTCTGAATACAAAACATGGTAGAATAGTTGTACTTAGGGAAAGGATGCATCATGCACAGGGCATCAGAAAGGCAGGTAGCTAGCGATGGCACTGGTATTACCTGCTTCTGTTACCGTCTTAACGCCAGCAACGTCAGCTAACCTTGGTCCCGGCTTTGATAGTCTTGGCTTAGCGTTACAACTGTATAATCGCTTTGAGGTCGAAGAAAGAAAAGGCGACCCGCAGCAGCCTGTCATTGAAATCGAAGGCTCGTTAGGGTCAGAACTTTCAACGGGTGCGGATAATTTGTTCTTCCGCTCGTTTGCCTTGCTCTTTGAACGCGTGAACATGACTGTACCATCGGTACGCATTCGCACAACCACCAATATTCCGCCAGGATGCGGGCTTGGCAGTAGTGCTACGGCTGTGGTTGGTGGTCTGGTCGCCGCGAATGAATGGCTACGCATCAAAGGTATTGCCTTACCAAAAGAAGATCTGCTAGAACTCGCGGTCGAGGCTGAGGCGGGCAATCATCCCGATAACGTCGCCCCCGCACTGCTGGGAGGACTTGTCGCGACAACGAGCATGGAGGGGAAGATACATGCAATCAAAACACCCTTCCCTGATGAGATTAAAGCCGTAATTTTCACGCCCTCGTTCCCAATGGACACGATAGCAGGTCGTAAGCTGTTGCCAGCTAGCTACTCAAAGGCTGATGTTACGTTTAATACGGGACGTGTAGCCCTCTTGCTAACGGCTTTACAGATGGGACGCTACGAGGTTATTGGCGAGGCCATGCAGGACCGTTTACATCAACCTTACCGTCAGGCACTCTTTCCAGCAATGCCTGAGATTATTCAGGCAGCGATTGCAGCTGGAGCGTATGGGGCAAGCCTCTCTGGTGGTGGTTCATCGCTGATTGCCCTTACCAGTTCTCACTTTCATGATGTGCTGCGTGCAATGGAAACCACTGCTCGTGCCGCAGGTATTGAAGGAACTGGTCGTATTCTACGCGCGGACCAAAATGGTGCGCGTGTTCTCAATCCGTCGCGCAGTCGCATACGAAAGGAAGTAAGCGCACGTCATGGTGATCAATTCTACTGGTCTCCAGCCAAGCCAGGGGGCGGGCGAGGAGAATAACCAGATATCTGCTAGCGATGTGACGCAGGCACTTGCTTCTACAATGTTGCGCTGTGTTGAATGCTTTGCTCTCTATCCTGCGATAGAGGTGGGGCAATCTGCCATTCCCATGCCACGTTATCGTTGTGATTGTGGTGGTGTGCTTGACGTTGAAATACTCTTTAAGCATCCTGACCAGCAGGGCCGACAGACGCAGGACGCGCTCTTCTTTGATACAGAGACTGATGCTCTTCCAACTGCTGGTTCCGCATGGCGTCAACTCTTCGACGAGCGCGTCTCCGGTCCTCCGATTTGGGCCAGTAGCACCGACAAGCACTTGCTTGATGCAAGTGGTGTCTGGCGATATCGTGAACTTATCTTGCCAGTACCAAGTTCTTATGTTATTAGTCGGCCCGAAGGAAATACCACCCTCTACCCCGTCGGTATGGAGAATTGTGGTGTAGGTCGTATTGGGCATCGCCAGATTGGTGTGTATGCTGGCTTAGATCGTTTCTTTCTCAAGCACGAAGGTGAAAATCCCACAGGCAGTTTCAAAGATCGTGGCATGACGGTAGGCGTCACGATGGCACATGTGATGGGGGCGAAAGCAGTTGCGTGTGCCTCAACAGGTAATACCTCTGCCTCCCTTGCCTCGTATGCGGCTCAAGCTGGTATGCGTGGTATCGTCTTTCTCCCTGCTGGTCATGTTGCGGGTGGCAAGCTAGCACAAACGCTGGCCTATGGCGCGACAACGGTGCAGATCGAGGGTGATTTTGACGATGCAATGCGCCTCGTCGAAAATGTCTGTAACGAATTAGGTATTTACCTGCTCAACTCGTTAAATCCGTTTCGTGTCGAGGGTCAAAAGGGAATCGGCTTTGAGCTACTTCAACAGCTAGACTGGCAGGCACCTGATTGGCTTGTGCTTCCAGCAGGCAATCTTGGCAATACCTCCGCGATTGGTAAGGCATTCCGTCAGGCATATCAACTCGGCCTGATTAACCATATGCCACGCATTGCTTCGATTCAAGCAGAAGGGGCTAATCCTTTCTATCGTAGTTTCACAGGGAAGTTTGCTGAGCGTTTCTCGGTTCATGCCGAGACCGTGGCGACCGCCATTAAAATTGGCAACCCTGTAAGCTATACACGCGCACGTCGTGTCATCGAGGAAAGTGATGGCATCGTAGAGTCTGTGAGCGATGCAGAGATTCTGGCGGCGAAAGCTGTAATTGATCGTTCGGGAATAGGCTGTGAACCGGCGTCCGCGGCTTCCTTAGCAGGTGTACGTAAGCTTGTAGAACGTGGCGTTATCAAACATGATGAGCGCGTTGTCGGTATTCTGACTGGCACTCTTTTGAAAGATAGCAAAACGGGTATCCCACAGCAAGGAAGCGGCATTGTCGTCAAACCAACAATCGAAGCTGTCAGGAGTGTGTTGACCCAATGAGCCTTACTCCAATCGAGCATCGTACATCCATAGCTACCGATGAGCAAGAGAAACAGCTACACCGTAGTGCGGTGCTCCGTTCCTGGCTCTTGAGTTGGGAAATCTATCTTATTGTCTTTGTAGCAGGCTTCTTACGATTGTACGGCATTGATACGACGGAGTTTGACGACGATCAATCTGCTGTATTTCGCATGGCTCACGATGCAGTGAGTCATGGCCTCCTTGTCGCGACAAGCAATATTGCCTCCATTCATATCTATAATCCGCCTGCGATTATCTATTTCTTTATGTTACCAGCTGCTTTTAGTGCCGATCCTCTCTGGGGTGCGGCTATGGTCGGCGTACTCATGACGCTCTCCGTCTTGCTCACGTATATATTTGTGCGTCGCTATTATGGACGCGGCACGGCAACTATCTCCGCACTACTCTATGCTGTCGCTGCACGTCCTATTTTTTACTCGCGTTTTATCTGGAATCAAAATTTGCTGCCTATTTTCACGATTCTTTTTCTCTTCACACTCTTCTGGGGGGTGGTTGAGCGGAAAAAAGGCTGGTTGGCTCCCGCGATTTTTTTACTTGGTATTCTTATTCAGCTCCATGCCACTGGTATTATGATGGCCTTTCCTTTAGCCCTTGCATTGTTGCTCGCGCCCAAAACCTTACGCTGGCGTGACCTTCTATTTGGGAGTACTGCACTCTTTATTTCTTACGTTCCGTATCTCTTATGGGAAGTTTCCACAAATTTTATTGATGTGCGTACCCTGCTTACGGTTACAAAGCAACCTGTTTTTTATGATAATAAAGCGTGGACCTTTTATCAACTCTTTCTCAGCCCATATGATTACAACAATCTTCCTGATAAGCACACATTGCTTGGGAGTCTCGTTCCAGCGCTTTCATGGACGCTATATGTAATGACCATTCTGGTAATAGGTGGAGTTATCATTGCCCTTATTTCCGTTTTCTGGTCCCGTCCAACGGGACCATCTTCTGTTGAATCAGATCGCACGAAGAAAACATTGTGGTCACGTATAAGCAATTTTTTTACACTACTTCGTGCTAACCCCTATAGAAGTGGTCTGCTTCTGCTCCTCATCTGGCAAATTGTACCTCTTCTCGTATTGACGCGTCATTCTATTGGTCTCTATGCCCACTATATAATTATCCTGATGCCCGGCCCCTTTATCCTCATTGGTCTGTTCGTGGCAAAGAGTAGTCAGTGGTTGCCAGGGAAACAGGTATGGACTACTGGCATACGTTATGTGCTGTATGCACTTACGTGTCTCCTTATTGTGGCTCAATGCATTGGTAGTGTTGCGGGTGTGCTTGATACGGTTCGTGGCAACTTTAACGATATGGTCCTTTCGCATCCCTATTATTCGGACCTGCACTCGTTACAAAATGCCTTACAGGAAGCCGATTCGGTGGCGCAACAACATCATTTTAAGCATGTATATATCTCTTCTGATGCTTCAACACAGGCCGCATTGCGTTACCTCAGTCAACAAATGCACACTCCAACGATTGTATTCGACTCGTCTCAGTGTGCTGTTCTACCGAGTGCTGCTAATGGACCAGCAGTTATGTTGATCGGACCGTATAGTCCATTTACAGAAGCACTGGTACAACATTTTACCTCCGCGACCTTAGTTGCAACACCAAAACGACTCAGTGGGTCGCCGTTCAAGCTGTATATTGTACAGCCGATGGCAGAACAGACAGGTGGTGCGAGTTTTGGGAACGATTTGCAACTTCTTGATACTCACGCCCGTTCGTTTACGTTCAACGGGCGTTCGTGGCTTGTCACACAATGGCGCTTCTTGCATTTGGCGCAACCAAGTTACCAGAAGGTTTACTGGTATAATGTCGCCCAATTCTCGAATACGACTGCCGCCCAGCCAGCAACGCGCAGTCTGTGTGGCTTTACAGCGATGCAAGCTGGTGATACGCTACTTGCTCCATTAGCACAAGCAGGAAAGCAGAGTCAGCCCTTCAACATCAAGGTGCAAGCCTTCACTGTGAACCCCTACAAGCTGATTTATGGTCCTGTTTCTTTTGAGACGTATCGCGACATTCCGTCGCCCTGGCAAACTTTGAAGACCTCTACGGGGAAAGATAGCCTTTCGTTAGCCGCGTCATAACACATGGGTACTCATAGGGACCGATTATCCTGTTTAACAAATTGGTACGGATATCTGTAGGGACCGATGTATCACGTCCTTGTCGGCAATCGAGACGCCAAGAGGACGTGATACATGTCCCTACATTCGACGTATCCTGAGTATTTTGTTCAACCCATCATCGCGTCCTGGTCGGCGAGTGAAAAGGCCAAGAGGACGCGATGAATCGGTCCCTACTAGCATTCATCCTCAGACGCTGGTACAATAAGCGTTAGTGCAGGGAGTGCTGTACCAAAGAGGCTGTTATGAGAAATATAAAGCGAAAGAGAGAGCTTTTTCCACCTTGGAATATGCCCTCTGATCCAGTGAAGGCCGTGTGGTGGTTTCTCCACTGGTTATTAAAAGTTTTAGTACGTTTTTTCTGGCTACCCATTGCTGGAATGGTCATATATGAAACCTACCTGAGTGCTAGAGTAAGCGGCATAACGAACGGTGTTGTCGCTGGAGTTATCACATTGCTTGTAGGTCTTGTCGTGTGGGGAGCGTTGTATGGAGTTTTGGCTGCACTCAATGTTAGTACAACCATCTCACAAACGATCTCTGATGTGAGTCGGATGCAACGAACATTTTCCAACCGTCGTTCACCCCTCTATACCTTTCCCGAAGCTGAGCCAGAAGAGTCAAAGGTTGTCGAAGGAACCATCACCGATCTTGAGGAAGAGCGTAAAAAACGTCGTAAAGAGTAAGAAGATGGAGTTGGGATACGTGTCAAACACGTATCCCAGCTCCATCTCTTTATTTATTCGTGTTTTGCCATGCTGACCATGCAGCATCATCTGTAGCAGGTACATAGGAGAACAGGAGCGCACCGCTTCCTTCTATCCGATAGGTGCCTAATGCAGCGGGTAGAATCATGGTCTGCCCACGAGTCAAGATTTCGCTCTGCGCAAGCTCATTTCCATAACGAACTCGTATCTCAGCCCCTAGCGATGAGAGAATAATACAGCTACCCTTCGTCTCTCTTTGCACACTAGCATCTTCTTTGAGCAAAAGTTCTCGTGTCACAAAATAGCGACATGCTACAAGACAACGCTCTTCGTAACCAGGGCCACTTGCTAATGCGACTGGTTTCGCTTTGACATGATGCGCGGCGTTATAGCTTGAGACATCCAACGACTGTTGAATGTGTAACTCACGTGATTTGCCAGAAGCCGTGAGGCGTCCATAATCATACATGCGGTATGTCACGTCAGAGTATTCTTGTAACTCGTAGAGCAACACACCACTACAAATCGCGTGAACTGTTCCTGCCGGTACAAATACCACATCGCCAGCAAAAACAGGCTCTTGATGCAACAGTTCTTCAAGTGTTACCTGTTCAATTGCATGTTGTACAGCATCTCTCCGCGTGTCATGTGCAAAGCCGTACACAATCTTTGCCCCTGGCTCAGCCGCGAGAATGTACCAGAACTCTGTTTTGCCAAGCTTGCCGCCTTCATGCAACGCCGCATACGTATCTTCGGGATGTACCTGTACCGAAAGATTTGCGTTCGCGTCGATAAATTTTGCAAGCAAAGGAAAGCGGGGACCAAAGATTGCCATTGCCTGTTCTCCCAGCAATGACGGTCCCCAATCATCAACAAGTACACTGAGCGTCTTCCCGATATATGGGCCGTTCTGAACAATGGTGGAAATTTCGGTTTCCCATGCTTCCCCAATGGCAACATCGCCATTAGGAAGCTGTTTCCACTCATCGCGCTCCAATTTACGCCCACCCCAAATAGTTTCGTGCAATGACGCCTCTAAACGAATCGGATACACATGCGACACGACCAATTCAACCTCCACATACATAAAAATAGAGAAACAAGAGTGCGCTCCCTTACACTATTAGTTTGCCAGAAGCGCACCTTCTATCTGACGACGGAGTTTATCACGCATCATAATGCCTTTAATGCGATAAATCTCTTGTCCATTTTTGAAAAAGACAAGCGTTGGAACGCCTTCGATATTCCATTGTTTGATGATCTCATCATGCCCTGTAACATCCAGCCGAGCAAATAAGGCTCTTCCCTGATATTGCTTGCTAATTGCCTCGAACTCTGGCTCTAATATCTGACTCGCGCCCACCTGTTCTGCTGAAAAATTGACAATCGCCAATTGCTGCGATTGTAAAACCTTTTCTGTGAAATCCTCGCTTGTTACGTCGATGTAGCTTTTTGCCATGCCATCCTCGGTTCTAATAAAATTTATCTCTTTCCCCAAAATATCACTCATCGAGAGTGCATGTCAAGCGATATAATTGCTTTGCAGAATGATGGAGAG
>CAXTWV010000080.1:15672-16679 GCA_964248005.1 uncultured Ktedonobacteraceae bacterium
TCTGTGGATACCGGAACCGTATCCACAGACGCTCTCCATCATTCTGCAAAGCAATTATATCGCCAATAATGCTTCTGCGTCTTCAATGACATAGCGATAGCCTTGCTCCGTGAGGAACAATTGACGGTTGGCGGAAAACTCTTGATCGCGCGTATCGCGTGTGACGACGGAATAGAAGTACGCTAAGCCACCATCGCTCTTAGGCCGTAGGATACGTCCTAGGCGTTGGGCCTCCTCTTGTCGGGAACCGAACGTTCCTGAAACCTGAATCGCAACGTTCGCATCAGGCAAGTCTATCGCGAAGTTGGCGACTTTACTGACTACCATCCGTTTAATCTCGCCGCGTCGGAATTGCTCATAGAGTTTCTCGCGTTGCCCGTTTGGTGTGCGTCCAGTAAGCAGGGGCGCATCTAACTCTTCCGCAAGTACTTTCAACTGATCGATGTATTGACCAATGATAAGTATCTGATCGTCTGCGTGTTGCTCCACAAGATGACGAACCACCGATATTTTCGCAGGCGTTTCTGCCGCGATACGGTATTTCTCGCGCACCTCCGCCATCGCATAGTTCATCTGCTCGTCTTCACTTAACCCGACACGTATCTCATGACATTCTGCCGTCGCTATCCAGCCCTGCTTCTCTAGCTCACGCCACGGTACGTCATACTTCTTTGGTCCAATGAGGCTAAAGACATCCGCCTCGCGTCCGTCTTCACGCACCAGTGTCGCCGTCAAACCAAGCCGACGACGTACCTGAATCTCAGCCGTGACGCGGAAAACGGGTGCTGGCAATAAGTGTACTTCGTCGTAGACGATCAAGCCCCAATCGTAACTGGTAAAGAGTGAAAAGTGTGGGTATACCTCCTCTTCTGTCCCGTCTTCGTGTTTAATCGTGCGACGATAGGTAAGAATCTGGTAGGTACTCACGGTGATTGGGCAGATATCCTTGCGGTCTCCTGTATACTCGCCGACCATCTCTGGTGGAATATCGGTCTTATCGAGAATCT
>CAXTWV010000081.1:0-16634 GCA_964248005.1 uncultured Ktedonobacteraceae bacterium
ACACCGCTCCAAAATGGGAAGGTGCGTAGTGCCTTCCACAGGCCAACAAAGCGTGAACGTATCCATGTCCACACCCCGGTAAGCCAGTGCCGTTGTTGCTCTAATAGGGGAACGTGCTGCTCCGCTACAACTTGCCAATACTCCCACGCGACAACGGCAAGTAGCAATACTCCCTGTGGGCGCGTGAGTGATGCTAGACCTCCAAGTAAGCCCGCAAGCCACCAGCGATGCATACGTGCATAGTAGACACACGCGATAGAGAGTGCGAGAAATAGTGATTCCGGGTAAATCGCGGAGAGAAAAAAGCTTACTGGAAAAAATGCAAGATACAGAACAGCTTTTGCGGCTTTATGAGTATCTAATTCATAAGCAGTGAGCTTATAAAAATAAAATATCGCGACAAGCGCAGAGATATTGGTGATCGCTAAACCCGCGAAAAGATAGGGATGATGTTGTGATGCGTTGAACGGAAAGGCAAGCAGGCGGATTAGCAAAGGGTAGAGTGGAAAGAAGGCCCAGTTACTTTGTCCATTCAGAGAGGCACGTCCCCAATAGCCATTCTGTGCGATATCTATGTAGAATCCAGTATCAAAGCGGCTCCACATCCACCACAGGATAGCAGGAACATGTGATTGTTGGGTTGTGAGCACAATCGGCTGTTTCCGACTCACAAGCGGCTCTATGTAGGTAACGGTCACAACGCCAACAAGAAGGAGGAGCAGGCGACTCACAAGAAAAGGCAAAATAGCAAAAGACCACACTTGAGCAAGGGTAGTATGCCAACGCGCAGGAACCTGTGCATCTGGCACTACCTGTATTTCGTCTGATATTCTATGTTCTACCACAGCAGGTGTGGGAACATTTGGTTGCTTGTCTGCTATCGACATTATGAGTGCCTTTGGAAGAAATAGCTTTACATAGTAGCATTCTATAGCAAAACTGTACATGGTGCAACAAGCGGTGACTTAAAAGGATCAAGGGGGTAGCCCCTCGTGGGCGTCCATTTATCCCTCGTCTAGCACCTTCACGCGATGTAGCTTGACAAAGTTTGTTCGTGCTCTACTTGCAACTGGCATGCCTCCCATAATTACGACATACTCGCCTTGCTGAATTAATTTATCCTCTAGCAACCTGTGCTCGACCGCTTCGATAAGCTTCTCTGTTGTTCCCTGCAATTCAATATGATGAGGCCATACTCCCCACCAAAGAGCAAGTTGACGCTGTACTTTCTCCGAGGGTGTGTATGCTAAAATGGAAACACGGGGGCGATCTTTAGAAATCAGGTGCGCTGAGTTACCAGAGCGTGTAAAGACGACGATTGCCTTGACGCTAGCTTCTTCCGAAAGCTCACGTGCAGCGTGACTTACGGCACGAGATTGGGTGAGTCGTTGACTTTTAGGCTGCGATGCAGTTCTATTTCCGGCCTCGGTTTCTAGTACAATACGTACCATCATTTGAACTGCTTCAATTGGGTAAGCACCTGCCGCCGTTTCAGCACTCAACATTACTAAATCTGTTTTGTCGAGGACTGCATTTGACACATCGTTAACTTCTGCTCTTGTAGGACGTGGGTTTGTAATCATCGACTCTAACATTTGAGTAGCAGTAATAACAGGTAGACCTAGTTCATTACACTTAGCAATGATCCGTTTTTGTAGAAGCGGAACTTTCTCAGGCTGCATTTCCACCCCTAAGTCTCCGCGAGCGATCATCACGCCGTCAGTCACCTCAAGAATATCGTCTAACTGTGCTATTGCTTCTGGTTTCTCTAACTTTGCTATCAAAGGAATAGGAATCAAGTTTTTCTTCTGCTCTCCACTTTGCTCTAATTGGAGGGAGTGAATATAGTGTTTCGCCTCACGTATATCTTCTGGTTTACGTACAAAACTGAGCGCAATATAATCAACATCATGCATAATGCCAAACCGGAGATCATCTCGGTCTTTCTCTGTCATAGCAGGAGCACTCACAGCAACACCGGGCAGATTGATACCCTTGTGTTCTCCCAACTCTCCTCCATGCACAACGAGACATTGCACATCGGTTTCGTCTTTGTCCAGCACACTTAACTCCAACAAACCATCGTTGAGCAGGATACGGTCTCCGACTTTTACATCAGTCGGTAGCGGCTTATATGTTGTCGAAACCAATTGTGCAGTACCTACCACGTCACGAGCGGTAATCGTTATGATGGTACCATCTATCAGTCGCACAGGTTGACCATTTTGTAGTGAGCCAGTACGTATCTTCGGTCCCTGCAAGTCTTGTAAAATAGCGATGGTACAGCCTAAACGTGCGGAAATAGTCCGTATGCGCTCAATAACAACCGCATGTTCCTGGTGGGTTCCATGCGAGAAATTGAGGCGTGCCACGTTCATGCCAGCATTCATCAACTGCTCAAGTCGCTCCTCGCTATTTGTCGCCGGGCCAATCGTGCAAATTATTTTTGTCCGTCGCATAGCACTATTCCTCCGAAAGACTTTGTTAGGACTATGATTTTGTGAAAACAAGGATAGCTTGTATGAACAAGCTATCAAAGGAAGTGTATCCGTTATGTAAGACGAATGCAAGAGTTGGATGGACCTTATAGAGGCTCTAGCTCTGCAGCAATAACCTCTCGTTCCAGCTCGAAACATGTGGGGATCACTACAAGGGATAAATACAATCACTGAAGACTGTTTCTCAATCAATAAATTATCAATAAAAACATGTTTATTATCATTAAATTGTTTCTAAATAACAAAAATCAATCATGATTTTTTGGCACTTTTACCATATGAAAGGACTTATTTCTTAGCTATTATTCTTTTGTTACAACTTTTTCTTTCATTTTATTTGCATATTGGAGGAAGCTTGTATGGCAGTTTACAGGGATATGCCAACACTCATACGAGTTGCTGAGTGGACACTTCATAACAAGCGTCACGTCATGAGCAAGATTCGCCAATTAGCAGGTACAGAAGAAAATTACTTGGTCATTGCCCAGGAACTTGAGCGTGTGAATGCACAAGTGTCCCGTGCGCGGTCTTTGCATATAGAGGCAAGTCTAACACTTGTCGATTGGCTGCTCATTTTAGATTCCTATCAGTGGAAATGCGCTTATTGCCAAGTAAAACCATTTGAGGTTATGTATCATCCTGTTCCAATACCTTTTAGCGGCACAACGCCCTCGAACTGTATTCCCGCCTGTTGTAGTTGTCGTGTACGCAGAAACAAGCTGTATGCTTGTAGCATTGTTGAGTAGACAACCTGCACAAGTAGCGCATATTAAAATCAATATTTTATCAATAAATCTTTTAAATTCGGTCTTATTCTATGATGTTATTTACAATATTTTGCCTTGTATTGCTCAATATAAGTCGCATTCGCATCATTATTTTGTATAATTTGCACAATATACAAAGCAAAACTTATGTTACTTTTACCATTTCAAAGAATGTATCAATCTATCTATACTTATAGACAAGGTAGATTGAACTGCCTCTCCATTAACGAGCGCACAGTTGCGCTGAGGTACGGCTAGAGCCGTAGGTATCTTCTGTTTTCTTTCGACTTCGACTGAAAGGACCTATCGCTTAATGACCACACTTCTTCGCACCGCTTGGACGCGTATATGCACAAACATGCGCGATCCCATTCTCCGACGGAATGTCATGTATTTTATGGGTGGGAAACTGCTCGGCTTCGCCCTTGTCCTCACGATTATGTGGGTTGTCCTGCCCAAAGTTGTATTTGCAGCGACGAAAGGTGCCGTCGCAGACATGCCCACGATCAACGCGGTAAATACCGTTTGGACGTTGGTTGCAGCATTCCTTGTCTTCTGTATGCAGGTTGGCTTTGTCATGCTGGAAGCTGGCTTTGCTCGTTCCCGTGAATCCGTGAATATCCTGGTAGAAGGTATCGCGGACACGTGTATCTGCGGAATTTTGTTCTGGGCCTGGGGCTTTGCCTTCATGTTTGAGCCAGGTACTCCCATCATTGGAACACATGGCTTCTTATTGATGGGGCTGAGTCCAACCTATCTAACCACAGGCATTCCACTCCTCGCCTTCTGGGTTTTCCAGTTTGCGTTCGCCGACACCGCCTCAACCATTACATCGGGCGCGATGATTGGACGTTGTGGCTTCTGGGGTGACATCCTGTATAGTATTGGTGTAACAGGCTTCATCTATCCAATTATTGGACACTGGACATGGGGACCTGATGGCTGGCTTGCGGCCTTGAACTTCCACGATTTCGCTGGCTCGACTGTTGTACATAGCATTGGTGGGGCGATTTCACTCGCAGGCGCAATTGCGCTTGGCCCACGTCTGGGACGCATCTTCAAGCGCGATGGTGGTGGTCCTCCTCCTGCCCACGACTTGGTTATCGGTGCAGTCGGTGGCCTTATCCTCTGGTTTGGCTGGTATGGCTTCAATCCTGGTAGCACGCTCTCAGCACTCGATACCGCAGGTATTGGTCGCGTGTCTTTCAACACCACACTCGCCGCTTGTTCAGCAGGCTTAGCAGCACTGTTTTACTCCTACGCACGCACCAAGAAGTGGGATCTAGGTTTGACAGTTAACGGTTTCTTGGGTGGATTGGTCGCCATCACCTGTCCATGCTACTGGGTAGACCCGATAGGGGCGTTCTTTATCGGCATTGTCGCAGCATTCGTCGTAATCTGGGGTCTGGACGCTCTGGAATACTTACGAATTGATGATCCGATTGGTGCTGTTCCCGTCCATCTTATCGCAGGCATTTGGGGTACGCTCTCACTCGGTCTGTTCGCGACAGGCGCGTATGGTCTGCCGACTGCAACTGGTGCTGATACGACAACGGTAGTGACGGGTCTCTTCTACGGTGGAGGTCTGACTCAACTTGGCTCACAAGCACTTGGCTCAGGAACAACTGTGATAGCTACATTGGCTGTTTCGTTCCTGCTCATGTATGGTCTCAAGTATGCTGGCGTGCTTCGCGTCTCGAAGGCTGGCGAGCTTGAGGGTCTCGATATTCACGAGCATGGTGCGTCCGCCTACCCTGAATACGCATTGGGTACCAGCACTCCTCCGAGTAGCATCTCGCTACCTGCACTTGGCTCAGAGGCTGTGACTCTGGCTGAGGACTAAACACAGAGAGATAAGGGCATTCTCTATGAATGTCCTTATCTTTTAAATGTATGTAAGATGAGACAAGGCTACTGCTCAGAAATTTTGGCTTTGTAGGTGTGCCATTGTCGTTCATCCAACCCAAGTTGATGTTTCAAGGTGTACAGTTCGGTAGCATTGAGAAATTCTTCAGCGAGGTAGCAGCATCGCCCAAGGTGTTCCTCCTTCACGGCGCGCGTCATAGGAAGAACAAACCATCCTCTCTTTCCAAGCTCCTTCAATTCACGTAGGTCATGCAAAAAAAGTCCCTGCAGCGCATCAAATGTACTCATCTTTTTCTTCCTTGTTATTCCTCGTCACTGAGGATGTGAAAGATGTAATCATCTCATTACAGCATACCATACAAATGAACAAAATGAGATAGCTTGCATCTCTGAAGAGAATAGCATACTATGCATTGAAGAGATTTTTGTATAGATTGATAATCCTGAAGAAGATGATATATGAATGTTGCTGAACCATTCTCTCCACTTCTCACGAAAAAAGAGCGGCACTGGAAGCGGTACGCTGCTGACAGTCTCCTCGCAGTAGTAAGCACCGCACTACTTACTGGAAGCCTTTCTTTCTTTCATCTCTATCAAATCATACCGGATAGCTTGTTGCTCTATCTACCACTCATACTCGCACTGGCGGCCATTCGCGGAAGCTATGCAGCCTTGCTCGCATCGTTTTTGGCTTTTTTCCTTTTTGACTTTCTCTATGTCTCTCCGGTCTATAGCTTCATTATCACGAAATTCGCTGATGTCATCGCACTTGTTGTCTTTCTCATCGTCGCCATTACCACAGGTCAACTTGCATCTGCCCTACGTAGGCGTGCGCAAGATGCCAATAGACGAGAGCAAGAGACCCGTGTTTTATACGATGTTGTCCATGCAACCAATCGTGAAGAGGATGTGGAACATCAACTTTCCATCTTTGCCCGCTCGGTCGTTAAGGTGTTTTCCGCATGGGGAATATATGACTGCACGGTACTACTGCTTGATGAAAACGGTAAGCTTGTGCCTCGGACAAGCACGAATCATACTGATATATACAAAACACTTTCCGCATATGAGCAAGAGGCCGTGTCACAGGTATTCGCATATGCATATACGGTAGACATTATGCCTATTATGGGGTCTCGTGATACCGGGGCACATGGGCAACCACACCCTGCCGTGTACCACCCACCGACAAAATATTATACGCGTCTCATCCCACTCAAGACTGAACAGCGAGTGGTTGGAGTGTTACGACTTCTCGTCTTAAATGACACGGTGCAACGCTCCTCTCGTAAGGTAGTGCCAGATATAGCACAATCCGTGTTTTTCTCGACTTTCCTTGAACAAGCTGTCGCCGTGATTGAACGCGGACGTCTACAGCGAGAAAGCATCTCCAACAAAGTGCTTCAACAAACGGATGCGTTACGAGCCGCTCTCCTCTCCTCCGTTTCGCACGACTTACGCACTCCGTTAACAACAATTAAGACCGCGGCATCTAGTTTACAACAAACAGAAGTTCAGCTAGATGAAGACGTGCGGAATCACTTCGCGCAGGCAATCGAGCGCGAGTCGGATCGGCTCAATCGACTCGTCGAGAACTTACTCGACATGTCACGTATTGAAGGTGGCGCACTTCGGCCTAAAAAGGTATGGTATCCATTGGACGAAATCATTTATAATGTGTTGGGTCGTATGCAACTGTTACTAGAGGAGCGAACGGTAGAGAAGTTGATACCAGAGCAACTGCCACCAGTCGAAATGGACTATGTACAGATAGGTCAAGTTGTCACCAATCTACTTGAAAACGCGATACGCTACACACCAACAGGCTCACCTATCACTATTTGCCTACAAGTACAGGAGGAACAGCTTCAAGTCAGTGTCGCCGACAGAGGTGCTGGTGTCCCCTTTAAGGAGCGCGAACGTATTTTTGACAAGTTTTATCGCGTCCATAGAGAACCACGTGCCGCAGACGCTGATAGAGGCTCAGGGCTAGGTTTAGCTGTAAGCAAGGGAGTGGTTGAGGCACATAATGGGCGTATATGGGTGGAAGAGAGAGTGGGTGGAGGTGCCGTATTTTGTTTTACATTACCACTGGGAAGTATAGAAGGAGAGAGCGAGGATGGCGAAAGGGAAAGCACGTATTCTGGTCATTGATGACGAGACGGAAATTGTACGCATTTTGCAGCGTAGTTTAGCCGCGCATGGCTACGATGTACACACAGCGAATAGTGGGGAAAAAGCATTAGAGGTCATCGAGCATAGTCGTCCTGACCTGCTCTTACTCGACCTCGGACTGCCTGGCATGGACGGCCTGGAAGTCTGTAAACGAGTACGCGCGAAGTCAAACCTTCCTCCTATCATCGTCATATCAGTGCGCGATACCGAACGCGAGAAGGTGCAGGCTCTCGACCTGGGAGCCGATGACTATATCAGCAAGCCTTTTGGCATGAACGAAGTGCTGGCACGCATTCGGGTTGCACTTCGCCATAGCGTACAGGTTCCACAGGGGACAGAGCCATGTATCACTATCGGTCCACTCCAAATCGACTTTGAACAACGACGCGTGACGGTCAACGGGCAAGAAGTGAAGATGACACCGACTGAATACGACCTCTTGAAAGTCCTTATCAAGTATCGTGGAAAAATTATGACACAACAGATGTTAATCACGCAGGTCTGGGGTACGGAGCGGAACATACAATCGCATTATCTTCATGTGTACATTCGACAACTCCGTCAGAAAATCGAGCAAGACTCCACCAATCCTCGCCTGTTACAATCGGTTTCAGGTGCTGGCTACCGCTTCAGCGATGAATAAAGAACTCATCCAGCAAAACGAATGTCAAGGGATTGTGATAGTATCCTTCCCGTCTATGGTGGTAAGGACCTTCCAGGGCGTATCGAGAATATTGTACGTTGTCAACGTCAACGGACCAAGCTTATAGTTTTTGGGACGTGAGGTAAAAGACGCAGCCCGAATACGAATAGATGTAGGAAGTGCATTTTTATTCATGGACGACGAATAAATGAGCATCTGATCACCAGACCGCAAGGCTGAATTGCCACAAAAGAAGTTCTCTTGCAACGATGTGCCGTACTGTATTTTGAAATTAAAGTTATAGGTCGTAAAAGGCGCAGGCGTGGCAGAGGTATCAATACGCCAACGTGTGAGCATCGTCTGCTGGTTCGTATACGGTACGGGAACGGCGGTAGCCTTTGAGTCAAGTAATTGTAAATTGCTTGTAAACGAACGGGGCATGATGGCTGTCGTAGCATTGGTTGTCAATACGTACAGATTAAACGGTGGGTTCGCCAGATGGGGCAACTGAGCAATCAGAGTTGCAGAGGTATAACGTTTCAACAGTGAGTCTATGAGGCCATCACGTGCATCATTCAAAAAGACAACGGGACCAACGCTTGGATCAGGTAGCACGGTACAGCGTTGGGCATCAAATGTTACTACTGGCGTTTTCAGTTGTTCCGCGAGAAGGCGGACAGGGTTTGTCGTAGTGAGAGTTGTTGGCACATACATACGATGAATATGTCGCTCCTGCGCAAGTTGATCGGCACGTGTGAGCGCGTTTTGTATTGAGCCAAGATCATTGAAGCCCGGATACCATTGCGGATTAAAACGTCCATGAAGATTATCAAGTAACGCTCCACCACTCCCAAGCAGTTGTACAACGACAATTAGAAGCACAAGAAGGTATGAGCCATAGCGCATCACATAGGTAAAGTCCGGTCGATAGGAGTGCAAAAATTCGATGCCTTTGCTTAAGAAGAGCGCAATGAGTATAAACTGCCCTGGCAAGAAAATAATGACGTAGTGTGGGAACAGGTCAATTGTGTGTTGCGTGAGTGTGAGAAGCACAACCTGCCAGCTAAGTAGCACAAGTATTCCCTGACGAAACGGTGAAGCGTACAAATCCTTCCACCAGTCAAGCAAGCCAAAACTGTGTCGAGAAGATGCGTTCTCTTCTTGTACAGGTTGCGTTTTGCGTTGTGGAATTAGAGCTAGCAGAAATGCGAAAACAACACTACAGTGCAATAACAACCACATCAATTCGAGTTCCAGGAACATCGGCAATTTGAGGTAGCGCAATGAGCCTTGTACGAAAATAGATGTTGTGTAGGTAGGCCAACCAGGATCATGATCGTTAATATCTAGCGCGTTCACATAAGGACTCAAAGAATGCTTATAGTAATCAATGGCAACTGTATCAATTTGCGCTTTGTGTTTTGATGCGGATAAGAGGATATGCATATCAGACCAGTGGCTCAGATATTCCCAATACAGATAGGGTGAGAAGAGGATGAGTACGACACCAGCAGAAAGTACAATGTCATACCAGCGAATGGTTCTATAGGCAAATAGCACGGCAACCGCGAAGGGGACAAGCAGAAATAGTCCAGTGCCATGTAACTGATAGAGGATACATACCAGGAAGACTGCTGACACAAACCAGCCCTTGCGTCGCTCGACCACTCCTCTGAAAAGCATGAAAAGAAATAGCATGGTGAAGAATGGTAACAGGTTTTGAGGCCAGATGTTGCGGCTATAAATAATGGCGCGTACCGCCGTGGCGAAGAGGACGGAGGCGGTGATACCAGCGAAACGTCCATAGTAGCGTCGTGTAAAAAAATAGGTCAGCAAAACAGCGAGTGTGTTGAGCAAGCCAACCATGACCTCGGCCCAAAGTGGGTTTGCACTAATTGCGGCGGGCAACATAAAAAGGTACACAACCATCGGAGGGTTAAGGTTGCCCAACGAAGCTCTATTGCTCGTGAGAGGCAAGAGGCCGTGCGTGAATACATTACGAGCAAGGCGAAATACAACAGCATCATCATCGACAAATGTTGTTGTGTTTATATGATAGAGACGCAAGAATGCCGCAACGAAAAGGATTGGATAGAGTTCCCATGTTGTGAGGAGTGTGCGCAGTTTTTCACTGATAGAGCTTTTTATATTCGGTTGTTTCTTCGGTATGTCCTGTTGTGGTGTAAGAGTAGTACTCATACGCTCCTTGATAAATAGACTCACTACTGTTGCCCATGTCTTTTTGCAATTTGATTCAGGGATAATTCTAAGGGCATCTTTGAGGCATGTCAAGCTACTATGATATATGATACGAGAAATGAGCGGTGAAATGGAGTTGTTACTCTTCCATTTCCAAGTCTTCCCCTTGTGGCAACTTCACGCAGAACAGTATATAAGGGAGCACGCATTGTTCATGTATGCATTACTGCCGACAATGGAGGGAGCTAATGCTGATTTGTTGAACACAGCTATCAATGAGATGATAGAATATTACAAAGATGATAATGAGCGATTGGCACGAGAACTGAGATGGCTGGGTATTGTACTTCGTCGAGCAGATACCGTAGTCCTGAATGAAAAACGCATAGTAGAGGAGCGGCTCAACATGTATGACGATTTAATGGAACGTGACCCAAAAATGATGAGAATACGAGCCGAAAGCGAAGCCAAAGGCAAGTTGCAAGGAGAAATTGAAGGCGAGGTAAAAGGATTGCAGAAAGCGGTAATCGCTATGGTTAAATCGCGCTTTCCCAACATAACCGAACTTGCACGTCAGAAAATAGTGAAAATAGAGAGTCTAAGTGAATTTGACATCTTTCTTGACGAAGTAATGAATATGTCTAATGAGAAGGCGGTACGTCTACTTTTAGAGAAACTATAGCACAGCAAGACGCAAGAAAGTGAGTGTTATTAAGATGAATGAACGTGCAACCGAATGGGACGTGTATGACGACGATGATGAATATGATGACGAATATATAGCACAAATACGTGATGAGAGTGAACGCAAAGGTGAGACGAAAGGTCTACAAAGAGCTATAATCTCCATTACTGATAAAAAATATCCTGCATTTACCGACTTAGCAAAACAAGCAGCACAAGTACTTGATAACCCAGATTCAGCTAACTTTTTTCTGCGTCAACTCTTAGGGATGCCTGACGAGGAGTCGTGGCTTATGTTACTCAATCTTATGATTAAGATAGGCGAGCAAAGAAAGCTCGGAGTTTGACATTTTCGCGTCTTATGCTGTACTCTGATACGAGAGTTACTATCTATACAGGGCGGCGGGTAACATCGACGTTATCCGCCGCGTCTCATTGCAATGAGGCTACCTATTTCCCCGACAATGCATTCGTCGGTATTCAATGACGCTATTCATGGAGTACATACATATGACAATTCAAGACCGAAAAGCTATTCCAGAGCCACAGGTAGATGCACGTTTACCCATTCCGCAACAGAATTTGCGCGTCCCTGGGCCAACGCCTTTGCCACCAGAAGTTATGACGGCACAAGCGAATCAAATGATTAATCATCGTGGTCCAGAGTTTGCCGCGATTGTAAAACGCGTTTCGTTACGTTTGCAATACTTTTTTCAGACAACTTCACCAGTGATGACCTTTCCTGCGGTTGGCACAGGTGGTCAGGAAAGTGCCGTTGTCAACCTGTTCTCGCCTGGCGAACATGTTGTTGTTATCAGCATTGGCAACTTTGGCGAACGTATCGCGAAAATTGCCGAGGCATACAGCCTCAATGTGACGCGTATCGAGTTCCCGTGGGGTCAGGCCGCCGATCCTAATGTGGTAGAGGAACGATTGAAAGCATTGCCACCATTTCGTGGCGTGTTGATGACACATAACGAGACCTCCACAGGTGTCACAAACGACGTGCAGACGCTCACCGCACTTATTCGCGGTATTCATCCCGACGCGCTGGTTGTTGTCGATGCCGTTAGCTCACTCAGCGCGATTCCGTTAGATATGGATGCATGGGATATCGACGTGGTGTTTACAGGCTCACAGAAGGGCTGGATGGTACCGCCAGGAGTGATGATGCTCGCCGCTAGCCCACGCGCTATCGAGGCATCGAAAACCGCGAAACTCCCACGTTTCTACTTCAACTGGAAGTCTACGCTCAAAAGCCTTGAGGCATGGCAACATCCAGTGACCTCACCTGTCTCGCTGTTCTACGCACTGGACGTAGCCCTGGAAATGATGCTGGCAGAGGGACGCGAAGCAATTATCGAGCGTCACACACGTGCGGGTGCATATGTACGTCAGCGTGCGAAGGATATGGGACTGATGTTACTTGCCACCAATCCCGAACGTGCCTCGAACACGGTGACGGCAATCATGATGCCAGAAGGCATTGAGTTCAAGGCACTCAACAAAAAGCTACGTGAGCAAGACGCCGTTGTGATCGCAAGTGGTCAGGACCATATGGCGGGAAAAATCTTCCGCGTGGGACACCTCGGCTTCTTTAGTGAGCAGGACCTAGAGCAGGCAATGAATGCCGTAGAGACACGTCTGCACGAACTTGGCTTTAAAGGCTAGGGAAGAGGAAGAATACATGGCAGAGGTACAAAGTGAGCAGCACACGCTCAAAGTTCTCATTGCCGACCGTGTGGCGCAGGAGGGTATCGACCTCCTGCACACACAGTTGCCAGAGGCACAGATTGATGAGCGTCCTGGCCTGAAACCAGAACAACTTAAAGCAATTATTGGGGATTATGCCGCTCTGGTTGTGCGTAGTGAAACAAAAGTTACAAGTGACATACTGGCAGAAGCGACACAGATGAAGATTGTTGGGCGTGCGGGCGTCGGTGTTGACAATATCGACACAGAAGCGGCAACACGTCATGGCATCATTGTTGTCAACTCGCCCACAGGAAATATAGTAGCGGCGGCGGAACATTCGGTCGCAATGTTAATGGCACTGGCAAGACATATTCCCGAAGCGAACGCAAGCATGAAGGCGGGCAAGTGGGAAAAGAGTCGTTTTCTGGGCGTCGAAGTACGCAATAAAACGCTTGGTATTATCGGGCTTGGCAAAGTTGGCACCGAGGTTGCACGGCGAGCGCAGGGTCTGGAAATGCAAATTCTCGCGTTCGACCCCTTCGTCTCATCAGAACAGGCACGTAAACTGAATGTGACTATGCTTAGTTTCGATGACGTACTCAAGCAAGCGGATTTTGTCACCTTGCATACATCGCTCACTAGTGGCCCAAACGGGACCCGCGGCTTGATTGGTTCGCGCGAACTGGCTCTGATGAAACCAACTGTCCGTTTGATTAACTGTGCCCGTGGTGGCTTAATTGACGAAGAAGCACTGTTGCATGCACTGAATGAAAACGCCATTGCAGGTGTTGCACTCGATGTGTTCAGCCAGGAACCAATAAAAGATGACGCAACGCTGAAACAGCTTTTGGCACATGAGCGAGTAATTGCGACACCACATCTCGGTGCTTCGACAGAAGAGGCTCAAGTCGGAGTTGCTATTGATGTAGCTGAGCAGATTGTGTCGGTACTGCGCGGCGGTTTCCCACGCGCCGCAGTCAATGCTCCGCTTATTCTGCCGGAGACGTTGAAGGTCCTGCAACCATATATGCGGCTGGTTGAACAGATGGGACATCTGTATACGCAACTTCAACCGGGTTCGTTGAGCAAGGTCGAGTTGTCTTGTAGTGGCGAGATTGCGAATTATGACCTGCGTCCACTGCAAGCCGCACTCATCAAGGGACTCCTTGAATCTGTGTCAGACGCGCACGTGAACATGATTAACGCACAGGTGTTGGCAAAACAATGGGGACTCGAAATTGTTGAGCAGAAGTCTACCACGTCTACCGAGTTTGCCAATTTGGTAACGCTCCGTATACAGCAAAATAACGGTTACACATCACCACTCGCTGGCAAGCAAACTGGAAATATCGAGCCAGGAGACGAGCATATTGAGGTCCTTAGCGGAACAGTGATACATGGTGAGCCACGTGTCACACGCGTTGGTCGCTATGGAACCGAATTTGTACCAGAAGGTTATATTTTCTTCTGTCGCAACCTCGATCAGCCTGGCATGATTGGACGTGTAGGAACGTCACTAGGGAAAGCGGGCGTTAACATTCGCCATATGGATGTAGGTCCAATTGTACGCTCACCGCGCCCACCAGATCAGAAAAAGCAAGCCTCCGACACGGCATTGATGGTCATTTCCGTTGACGATCCAATTCCCGATTGGGCAATCGAGGAAATCGGTAAAGCAGGAGATATCTTCGGAGTTACCGTCGTAAAATTATAGTAACTTTTTAATCCGTGCCACAATGACACATGGGTCTGACAATCCTTTAACGATTGTCAGACCCATGTGTCATTGTGGCACGAATGTTACCCTAAATGCGAACGGTATTTCGCATTGATAGCACGTTTGATTATATTGGTCACGATACCATAGACGATCAACAGCAGTACGACGCCGAGAATGGTTGGCAATGTGTATGTTCGTATAAAGTAGAGCGCGATTTTCCAGCGTGGACCAAGTATCCAACCAATGGAGGGAAGCGCAACACACCAGATAAGCGACCCTGCTACTGCCGCAAGCAAGAATTTTCTGAAATTCATGTGCGAGATACCTGCTGGAAAGCAAGCAAATGGGCGCACGAACGGTGTCATGCGTGAAAAGAAAATCATCCAGAAGCCAGACTTCTGAAACCAACTATCCATAGTGTATACTTTTTGTTCACTTACATGAAAGAGTCCGGCAAGACGTAATACTATCTTTCGTCCTCCTCGCATACCAATCCAATATGCACAACAGGCACCCGCAATACTTCCCAAAAATGCTGAAATCATGAGCATCTCAAGATTGAGAAAACCCAATGACGCTGTTGCCCCCAAGAGCAGCAGTAAGGTATTGTTGATAATGGGAACCCCTGAACTCTCTAGCAAAAGAATTACTGCCACGACCAGATAAACCAATAATGGGCTTATATGCAATAGTACGTGTACAATGGAATGCACAATAACCTCCTCCCCTTGTCTATTTATATACATTTTTTCTTATTGCTTTTTTTGACACAATAAAAGTTTCTCTTGTTCCATTATATTAGACGTATGGTATTCCTCTTTGGTAGCGAGTGACGCCAGAGTGGGCTACACCGTTGTAAACACTGCAACTATACTGATGATAAAGCGTAGACAATGTGGTAAGACATCAAAAGAGAAGAAGAGAGAGATATGGCAACCACCACAGAACCAATTCTCAATAGAGAGTCATTGAAACCTAGCAGGCGACAGGCACGTTATGCCTTTACTGTGCTACTTATTATTAATATCCTCAACTATGCAGATCGTTTTGTACTCGCAGCAGTTCTACCAAAAATTAAAATAGACCTGGGATTGAGCAATACACAATTAGGACTCCTGTCATCAGCATTTCTGCTTGTCTATGCACTTACAACACTTCCATTGGGTGTCCTAGCTGATAGAAGTGCCAGGAAAAACATTGTCGCCATCTGTGTTGGTATCTGGAGCATTGCGACAACCTTAGCTGGTTTCACTACCTCCTTCATGCAGCTCTTTATCACCCGTACTGTGCTTGGCATAGGTGAAGCTGGCTATGCACCCGCGACACTATCACTCCTGGGTGATTATTTCTCGAAAGAGCGGCGAGGGCGTGTGCTCTCACTCTATTCTATCGGCAACTTGATCGGAACGGCGTTTGGTCTTGTGATGGGTGGGATAGTTGCTGACGCTTTTGGATGGCATTGGGCCTTCTTCATTGTGGGTATTCCTGGCTTGATTACTGCGTTTCTCATCTGGCGAGCCGTCGAACCCAAGCGTGGCATCTATGAAAGTGAAGAGGGCGATGATACAAGCTCGACGCATGGGGGTTTAGGCAAAGACTTTTGGGGCGCGGTCAGGCTTATCTTTCGCATCCCGACCTACTGGGTTCTGCTCGGAGCGTTTGTCTTTAGCTTCTTTACTATCGGGGGTGCCTCTAGTTGGATAACCTTCTACCTGCAAGATGCATTTACCCTGAAACTAAGTCAAGCATCCTCAGTTTCAGGAGGCGTATTGGCAGGGGGAAGTCTCATCGGAACATTAGCAGGCGGTTGGCTCTCCGATTATATGCAACGTCGTCGTCCAGAAGGCCGTATGATCGTTGTCGCCTTCGCCTTTCTTGTAGGTGCTCCTCTCACATTTGTCGCGCTGTCGCTCCATACCCTGCTTCCATTTATCATTGTTTTTTTCATTGCGATCATAAGTCTCTCGCTTTGCCTGGGACCGTTGAATGCAATCATACAAGATGTGATCATCCCAGAAGTACGTGCGACAGCCTTTGGTCTCGCACTCTTGCTAGCACATTTACTTGGTGATGCCTCCTCGCCGACAGTTATTGGTGCCTTAGCTGATAGATTTCACGCAATGGGTTCTCCTGAAGCTCAGGCATTGGGTTTGGCACTGCTTGTTACCACACCAACGTGCCTAGCACTTGCTGGCATTGTTTGTCTGATTGGGCTACGAACGGTGGCGCGTGACATGCGGCACATGCAGGAGCGTCTGCATGGAAAACAGAAAGACGCGTAAGCAATGTATAAAGAAACGCGCCTCTCAATACTGAGAAGCGCGTTTCGTGAAAGCGGGTTACGGGATTTGAACCCGTGGTCTCAACTTTGGGAAAGTCGCATGTTA
>CAXTWV010000082.1:0-8935 GCA_964248005.1 uncultured Ktedonobacteraceae bacterium
TTTAATTACACCTTCTTTAAGCCTACTATTTCCCAGTTTGTTGTAATGAATTAGACCCCTACAGATGTGCTTAATATCCCGATCATTTCTATAGACCAGACGGAATGAAATCACTTGTACACAATGTTGTATCTTTCCATCAAGAGTTATTCGTACCAACGAAGACTACCCTTTTCAAATACACGTATGGAGATAGAGATACATGACGACATCACAGACAATGCAGGGCAAAATATGCCTTGTGACGGGTGCGACATCGGGTATGGGCAAAGAGACCGCGCTTGGGCTTGCACGCATGGGTGCCACGGTGGTTCTTGTTGCTCGCGATTCGACCAAGGGCAGACAGACGCAGCAGGAGATTACACGGCAAAGTGGCAACGAGCATATCGACCTGTTGCTCGCCGACCTCTCATCACAGCAAGAGGTGCGCAAACTCGCTAGCGAGTTCAAGGCAAAGTATCAGCACTTGCATGTATTGGTTAATAATGCTGGAGCCGTCTTCGCAAAACGCCAGACAACGGTGGATGGTCTGGAAATGACCTTCGCGCTTGACCATCTAGCTTATTTCCTGCTTACCAACCTGTTGCTTGATACAATCAAAGCAAGCGCACCAGCACGCATCATAAATATCAGTTCACAGGCGCAAGGCATTGGCAAAATCAACTTTGACGACTTACAGGGCGAGAAAAGCTATGGTCTATTCGGCTTCGCAGCTTACAGTCAAGCCAAACTTGCAAATGTTATGTTTACCTATGAACTGGCAAGACGCTTACAGGGAACGGGTGTTACGGTGAACGCAGTCGGTCCTGGAGCTGTCTCAACCAACTTTGGTGTTAGTAACAAGGGCATCTTTGGCGCGCTCACAAAGTTTGCCACGCGTTCCGCCAAGACGCCTGTCGATGCCGCGAAAACGGCTATTCGTCTCGCATCGGCACCTGAGATGCAAAACGAAACAGGCAAGTTTTATTATAACGAGCGTGAAATACGCTCTTCCAAGCTCTCACACAATGTTGCAACACAAAAGCGTCTGTGGGATGTCAGCGAGGAACTCACAAAAGCTCCTGTAACTGCATAAAAAAATAGGTATGGAGTTGGTGGTTGGCAAGGTAACCAGCAACTCCATACCTATTTTTTTATAAGCGATCTTTGCCTCTTCTTATCATATCCTGGGCGGTTTCTTGCTGGTCGGTACCTGCTGGTCCTTTAGCCTCATCGGGAAAGGCGCGGACGGGGTCTTGTATGGCTGGTTCACCTGTTACCTGATTATAACCAACCTCAACAACCTGTTCAGCCCGAATAGCATTGATCGGTCGCTGTCCTGGTGGGGGTGTAGTTGCATGTGGTCCGCGTTTCGATGTGGGCCATTGTGGATAGATCGGCTTCATCCCCTGCTGCACCTCGCGGGTCACATTAGGTGTGCCCTCTTGTACGGCTCGTTGCTCATCCTGAGTCATGCTCTGAGCTGAAGATGCCTTTTCTTCGGGCGTTATTGTTGCCTTTTTAGCAGGTGTTGAACGTGGTGGTGTACTCATAATAAATAATTCCTCCTTATACATGATTACGTCTTAGTATAGCAAAATGTGTACCAATTTCAGAAGTGACCGATAGATAAATATGTCTGGTACTTCAGGGTCATACGACTCCGCAAAGCAACGCTCATTCGTTGCAACTTATGAGAAATGTAGACCTTACTGTCTATTGTACACCCATCTATCCATATATTGTATATGATACTAGAGGAGTTTCATGAAGGTACTAATAACAGGTGCTACTGGCTTATTGGGTAGTCACCTTATAAAACAATTACAAGAACGTGGTGAGCAGATTCGGGCATTGGTATTACCTGTCGAGAATGCAAGCAAATTAACGGCTCAAGGCGTTGAGGTTGTGCGTGGCGATATTACAGATGCAAGCACATTGAAGCCTGCCGTGCAAGATGTTGATCTGGTCTTTCATCTAGCTGGTATGATGGGCGTACATCGTCCTATGTCCGATTATCGTCTCGTCAATGTCACGGGGTCCGAGAATCTTTATAAAGCCGCACAAAAGGCTGGTGTGCGTCGCTTCGTGCATACGAGTTCGCATACCGTCTATGGTCTGGGTTACGGACGTTTCATGACGGAGAACGATCCTCTGCGCCCCAACCTTGATCCCTATCCTGTGACAAAAGTTGAAGGAGACCGCTTAATTCGTCGTCTCATGCTCAATAGTGATATGGAGACGGTTATTCTGCGTCCAGGTACGTTCTTTGGTCCATATGATCGCCTGCACTTCGGACGTATGGCACAAAAGGCAAAAGATGGCAAGGTTCTACTCGTTGGACGTGGGCATAACGCGTTGCCCTTTTGCTATGTTACCGATGTCGTAGATGGCTTCATGTTGGGAGCGTATCACAAGAATGCCCCTGGCAACGTCTACAACATCACCAATGACAAACCGTTGACACAGCGAGAGATGTATGAGGCTATTGCTGAAGCCGTTGGTGGCCCACGTCCTACCATCGTCCTGCCCTACCTGCCAATTTATTATGGTAGTATCGTGGCGGAACGCGTTGTTGCACCCCTCACACATACCAAGCCCGTTGTGACCGAACTAGGTGCGCTGATGTTCGGCTCTGACAACCGACACAGTGTTGAGAAGGCACGTCGTGAACTTGGCTTCGAGCCAAAGGTACCATTGCGCGAAGGCATCAAACTGGCGGCAGCATGGTTCAATGCTGGCGGCATGGATCAGCCATCCGTCACACAGGCGAGTCAGAACGCTCCACTCGCGGGCGCACTACGCTAAACATCTGAAGATATTGGAACGAGGAACAGGAAAATCTTGCGATTTTCCTGTTCCTCGTTCCAATATCTTGTAATTAGACCTTTATTGCCTCGCTTGCTACCTCCGGCGTCAACTCTTCGGGCACATCTTTTACGCTTTTCTGATCGCCACGTAGCAGTTCATATATTCCTGCGGCAAGTAAGGCTCCTAAACATGGTCCAACGAGATAAATCCAATACGTGCTCAATGCTGTGCCGCCCGCGAAGAGTGCAGGTCCTAGACTACGCGCCGGGTTCATACTTCCACCAGTAAGAAAGTTGCCGACCAAGCCATTCGCCACCACAGTGAACCCTACGGCAAGCCCTGCGACTACCTGACTCACCCGGCGGTCAGTCGCAACCGCCATCGAGACAAGCATCAAAATAAAGGTCAATATAGTTTCAATTACCAGGGCCTGACCATAGCCGATTTGAGGTCGTGTAGCCGCAAAATGTGCGGCGATTGCTTCATCGGGAAAAAGCAGAAAATGCATAGTACTGGCAAGGATAGCACCCGCAAATTGGGCTAACCAGTATGGTAGTACATATCGCCACGGAAAACGACGTGTGACCGCAAAGCCGAGCGTAATGGCTGGATTAAAGTGAGCACCAGAAATACGACAGAATGTGTAGACCATTACCGCAATCGTAAAGCCGAAGGTCATGTGTACCTGTAACACGCCAGCCAAATCATGTGTGTCACCGCCAACCATCGCTCTCACTGTTCCCCCACAGAATACTAGCGCGAAGACTCCAATACTCTCTGCAACATAGCGTCGCCACATTGTACTCATAGATCATGTTCCTTTTTCTCGTGAGGTGGTTATAATCTCCTATCTCCTAAGATAAGTGTGGTATAGGTTATACGATATATCCATAAGGATAGGTCACAAAATACAATGAGTCAAAGCATGCGGGGGAGTACGAGGCCAATAGCCTCGTACTCCCCCTCATGCTTTGACTCATTATATTTTAGTCTGCTATGGTTGAAACTTTCTTGCCTGCATCTTTGAAGCCGAACTTCTTGATGGTGTTGCGCAACCAGTTAGCCGTAGGACCATCATCAATCTTCTTGCTCGTCTCGACTAAAAACGAGGCTGAGGTTGGACGCGGTGCCAACTTGTTTTCCTTGCGAAGTCGGGCAAGCTCATCATAGTGCTGGTATGCCCAATACATGTTCACGCGACAACCTTTACAATTCTTGATGTCGCTTTCGTTCATCGTGCCACATTGTGGACATTCTGTCATGGTTGAAACCTCCTTGATGATAATGATGGAATGGGCGCGATTAATCGTGCCCCTACATTGCTATCAAACGAATGGGCGCGATCAATCGTGCCCCTACAATGGTATTAAATCAAGCCCATACGCACAGATTGCGCCACAGCTTGTGCCCTATCGGTTACTTGAAGTTTACGGTAGATATCTTGCATTTTCCTTTTGACGGTCACTTCACTCCAGAATTTGCGGGTCGCGATCTCTTTGTTGCTACACCCTTGTGCCGCGAGATGCATCAACTCGATTTCTACTTCACTCAGACCTGAGCGTGTACGCTCTTGCTCCCTGGTCAGACGATTGAACTCGTTCAGCACCTGCGTCACTGCGTGTGCTTCACCAATAACACGCTCACCTCTGTAAATAGCATGAAGTGCTGATAGTAGTTCGCTGAGTGGTGCCGACTTCTGCAAATAGCCATGCACGCCGATACGCATAGCGCGGAGAAGTTGTTCATCGTCAACCATACCAGTAAAGATGACTATACGCGTCTCTGGACATGCACGCTGTAACTGCTGTGCGATATCCAGTCCATTCGTCGTTCCCAGGAAGACATCTAGCAGAACGATATCAGGTTGCAATTGTACCGCTAAAGCGACAGCGGCGACACCAGTATCGGCCTGTCCTATCACCGTGAAATCTTCTGACTCGCCAATGACAGAGCAGATGCCTTTGCGTACCACCTCATGATCGTCCACAACAAGCACACGAATAGGTGATGTATTCGGTTGTTGTGTCTGCTCTGTCATATATGCCTCACGCCATATATGAATGATGTTCCAGAGTGCTGCGTGCAGCACTCTGGAACATCATTCATAGTATTACGCTTTTGCCTCTACCTTGCCTTGACCGTACAAACGTGCCTCGTCGGAGGCATTGATGACGGGAAGACTGCGCAGTTTGGAAGACTTGCCACGATCACCCGCGACGACTTCGGCAGCCGTTTTACGCGCGACTTCGACGCCGACGCTGGTCAGCGTTGGTGTATGACAGAGCATGTTGGTGTAGGACACATTCGCCAATGGACAGTAGCACTCGCCCGCTTTGATGCTGCGGCGCAGTTCGTCAGCCTTTGGCGTGCTCCACGTCTCACGGAAATTGTAGTTGTGGTCGCGCAGATTGCCGACGGACTCCGCACGAATGCAGCAGGTCCATACATCGCCATTAGGAGCAATCTGAGCCGAAGCCAGACCAGCGAGACATGGGATAATCTGACGCTTCTCTACGAGTGTCTGCTTCACGATATCGTAGTAACGGTCGCGGAACGACTGCGTGATACGCGAGACGCCCTTGAACTGTGCCTGACGATTCTCCTGTTGCAAGCGGTTAATGACAGGCTCATACTTGTGAATAGGTGGTGTGATGCCCATACCAACGGTGTCAAGTTCGACACGCTCCTCAGCGATTTCGCTGATGAAGGAATCGGGCTTGAGTTCATTGGTGACGAACGAGTGAATGTTGTCGAACTCGTCGATGTTGAAGTTCGAGATGACTGTGTGAACGCCAAGCGTGAAGTTCTTGTAACGTCCCTTGAGTGCCTTGAGACCAGCGTAGGTACGCATGGCACGCTCGAAATTGCCCTTGACACCACGCACGATATCATGCTTTTCGCCTACGCCATCCAATGAGAGGTTAATGATCACCTCAGAGGTTGGAGCAGCCTGCAACACACGCTCGATACGACCAGGAATGATTTTGTCTTGAATGCCATTGGTAGGAATATTGATAATACCAGGACGACAGTGATTATAGGCGGCGGCAACCATCTCAGGCAGGTCTTTACGCAGTGTTGGCTCACCACCGCTAAAGGTAAACCAGAAAGCATCACGCCCGACCGATTCAAAGGTTTTATTATACTCTTCTATTGTAAAATCATCATTTGGACGTTGCCATACATTACAAGTTTTACAACGGGAGTTACAGCGATAGCTTACGCTAATCGTTAAGTTGAGCGGGTTTGCAAGAGGCTTCCCCAATACATAGGCTGCTTGCATTTTCGCAACATTTGGTAAGATTTCAAGCACGTCTGTTTTCCTCCCCTACAACCGGACAATACAGGTACGTAGGCTATATAGACTTTTCTTTATTTTTCATCGGCCAACGATAAAAAAACCTGAGAAGAGAGTTGACCGTCTGTATCTCAGCATCCCCAATGCACACAACGCCATACTTTAGTGTAGCAATAGCTTCCAAATGTTTCTGTCGTTCAAAAACCATATGTTTTAGAGGTTTCCGCTTTTTCCGTGTTATAAAGAATAGAGTCAGTAGAAGCCACTATGAACATATTCCTGCGTCACCGCGTAGGCTGTGTTATCTATTGTAACGATGCAACGCGTAAAACGTCAGGAAGATAGCCAATATTACTGATTTTATGTGGATACGTCGATTGTAGGAACCGATGTATCGCGTCCTGAGCACGAGCGAAGCAATGTGCGTGTCCCTTTGACATGTCAATTGCCAAGAGGACGTGATACATCGGTCCCTACAGAGTGGCTTGCCTCTTCTCGGTAAAACGGGGTAATCTGAGGAGAGAGAAAAATTATTAGCAAAGCGAGAGGTAATTCATTCATGATCGATCTGAGTGACCCTACCAATCCTGCATTACATGAACAACTTCGGCGTAAGACTGCCGATGGTCGTTATGAGATACATGAAATTGAGCTTGTGAAGGCCATTCGCGTGCTATACAGTCAGAGCAATAGTACAGGTGTGCGCGTCTTCTCTGAAATACTGCTCTATCGCTGTGTTCCTATGTTTCAGAAGCACTCACAGGGGCTACGGCATCGACCGGAGTTGCGCGAAGAGGCCATCGCGAACATGAGCGAGCATCTGTTACGCGAGGCACTGAATCCAAAAGAAGTATTCATGACACAAAATTTTGTGCATTATCTTCGTTGCCTCTGCGCGGACGAGTTTAATCGCGTGTTGCGTCAAGAGGGCTTGTACTATCGACGCGACGAAGAGGGTCGCCCATCTGGACGACCTCAGCATGTGCCACAGGCATTAATTGACCCGTTGCGACCTGCGTCACCCGATGATGAAGGCTTCTCGAACGCCGATGTCGCTGACCCAAACGATGAATACGAACGACTGCACGCAGACGACGAAAGCCAGCGCATTCTGACCTATTTGCAAGACCCGCTTGACCGCACCATCATGGTATTACGTGCTATCGAGGGCATGAAGTGGGACGATATCGCCATCGTATGCAAACGCACCGAACGGACTGTCCGGTCACGGTATGAACGCGCACGCGGCTATTTGCGCGAATGCATCACAAAAGAACAACAAATTGTATATGCCCCTGTAGTACAACCCCACTCATAAACGGTTGCGACTACGGTCAAGAATAGAAAGGCGTTCTCGTATAATGAGTAACACATTTGAATTGCAAGCCCTAAAAATGGCATGGCTTGCCGCGAAAGACGCGGGCGACACACAGGCACAACTACGCCTGTTACGCGATCATCCAACCGAGCAGGCCGACCTTATCACCTTCATCGCCGCCTATGCCGCGACCGAGGGACAAGACGAGGAACAACCACTTGCCTTGACACAACGTGCCATGCAGACCGCGTTAGAGCGCGTCTTTGTAGGATCACAAGAGGGTTCCGCTACACTTGTCGAACTACGCAAACAGCGCAATCTTACGAAGCTGTCGGTCGCAAAAGCGTTGCGTTTAAGTGCTGATGTGTGGCAACTCTTTGAGGATGGCACCATCGAACTCGTCAGCCTGAGTCAAAAACAGCTTGACCGTTTCGCGCAATTCTTTCAAGTCAGTAGTGAGCAATTCGGTTCCATGCTTATGAATAGCCAACCCTCACTCGGCATGAACCGACGCCAGACCAAAGCAGGAGCGCAACAAGAGGCAAAAAAGATGAGCCTCAAACAAGCCATTGCCCGTAGCACCATGCCAAAAGAAGACAAAAAATTCTGGAATGAATAATAATGCCATAAAATAAAAATAGGTCTGAGCGCGTTAACGCGCTCAGACCTATTTTTATTTTATGGCATAGCCTACATATGAGACGCCCATGAACCAGCCGGGACCCATTATCATACGACCGTTTTTAAAGGCACGTGGCATGAAGCCTGTCATCTCGCCTATGGTAAGGCCATTTTTGATCAGTTCGTTACGTAACTCTTGCGGTCGAATGAATTTATCATAACTATGAATGCCAGGGGTAAGTCCATTGACAGGAATACCCTCACCTATCCAGATAAGCGCGAGACGTGCAACAAAGGTACGATTGATGGTGTCGAAAATAAAGATGCCGCCGGGGGCAAGCACACGTGCAATCTCTCGGAGCGTTGCGGATAGGTCACGTACATGTTCCAGCGTATCAAGGCAGACAATTACAGAAAAGCTACCATCGGCATAGGGCAATGACTCTGCATAGCCGCGCTCAAAATAGGCAACTTGGCCCAGACCGCTTTGCTGTACCTTTTCACGTGCTACCGCTAACGCGTTCTCCGATGGGTCGATGCCGATAATCAATGCCTGACGTTGTGCAAGTTCATGAGAGATAAGGCCACCACCACAACCAACTTCTAGCACCTCTTGCTGTCGTAAAGCGTTCTTGCCAAAAACACGGTTGACCCGCGACTCGATATAATCGCAGCGTTCTTGCGTAATCTGGAAAAGTAGACACCCCTTGTCCCACCAGTTATAGTGCTGAAAAATCTCTTCTTGCGAGGATTTCCTTGATAATACTTGCGGTTTCGCCATACATATTACTCCGATTCGTCATAAATTATCTATACTTTCATTGATGATATCATACTCAATGGCAAAATAAAAAATACCTCGCGGTGGGGGGGGGGGGGGGGGGGGGGGAGGGGAGAGAAACGGACGA
>CAXTWV010000082.1:8945-10942 GCA_964248005.1 uncultured Ktedonobacteraceae bacterium
TTCTCTCCCACCCACCCTCCCCCCCCCCCCCCCCACCGCGAGGTATTTTTTATTTTGCCTTTATCCATGGGGCAAACGGATTATCAATGCCGCGCAATGAAGCAGCAAGTGCTGGAAAGTGCCGTAGCAATACTGTGGTCATGTTGTTATTGACGACCCAATCGAAGCCAACCTGTGAATAAACCTTGGGATTGTAGTCGGTGGTAAAGAAGCGGTCACTATTCAAACGGCGTGATGCCATCAGGATGAAGACACGGAACGCGGTATCGCTAAAGCCAAATCCGGCTGGCTTTGGTTCCGCGTACATACCAACCATCAGGTCAACTTGATCGATATCGTTATTGTACACGCGCCGCATTTCTTCGACCCATTGTGGATTGTCGGTCAATTCCTCGAAGCTCTGCACAGGAGTGCGATGGAGGAGTTTACGGAATTCATTGTAACGCGGCACGCCTCGTTCACGGTCACGAATAATCTCTGTTGTGGCAAGGTCGTTTAGTGTACCATCGGTCTCTATCAAGTGTTGCAGGTTGCGTGGATAATTGTGCAATGTAATTGCGCCAGGATAACTTGTGCCGAATGAGTAGAACAGGTCAGCGAGCGATATCTGCTCTACTATCTCATGAGCGTGGACATCCTTCACTTCGGGCAATGTCCGCTCTTGTAGCACCGCGTTATCCTGCAATGAACGGAAACTGAAATTATCGGGCATAAGCGGATGCATACGATAGACGGAGACAAATTCTTCGGTGAGCGAATAGGGGACACCGAAATGGTCTGTCTCTGAACCTGGAATACCACTGATGACCTCATTCTTGCTGATACGCCCAAGCGTTTTATAGATGCGTTCTGTCTCTAATCCCCACCAGTTTGCACGCATCCCAATCTGTAGAGCGGGATGCGCAAGAATAGCCGTTGTCCAATCGACGGTATGAATTTTCGCCATCAGTGCCGCATTCGCCAAGCGTGCATGGTCAAACAATTCATCGTCCGACCAGGAGGGGTACGCAACCTTGAGCGCATCACAGATCGCGTTATGTTCACGCGTAAATAGGTGATGCATCAGACTCAAGCCAAGCCACCAGTTACCAGAGACACCAGCAATCTCGGTACCTGTTGTTGGGTCAATAGGCAACAGACCATCGGCACCGATAATCAGCTTGCCATCAACACCAGAACGCATTTTTGCTACTGTTGGAGCATCGCTACCATAAATCTGTGAACCATCCCACCAATGCGTAGCCGTATTAAGATAGGTTGGCGGCAAACCCTCAGAGTTTGCGGTGCGTGTCGTATCTACTTGTGTACGCAAAATCGTCATAGGATGGTCAGGCCACGGGTCATCCTCATGCAAAGGCACTTGCCACGGATTCGCTTTCTGGTTCGGGCCGTGACTAAACCAGTCATGCACCATGAACTGAATCCATGCTGCCGCAAGCAAGTTCAAGATGGTCGCGGGTTGAAAGCTCTCGCGTGCCAGCAAATCCAGGCTCACTGTACGTGGGTTTGGCGTCAACACCTCAGCATCACTAGGTAGATTGACATTCTTGAGAGGTATATTACGTCCAAAACGTGTATTGGCACTACCCATTGTGGGAACCGTCAAATCGTTATACGTCCCGTCAACCGTCCGTGTCGTCAAATAGCTAGACTTTTGCTCGCCTACAGCAGGTCTATCTTGCGGTCCATTATAGGTATCGTACAAGTTTTTCGCACGGAGTTGGATGCGCAACCCAATCAAATCCAGTAGGGCAAGTGGCAACGGCAATTTATGCCACCTAAAACGCCAATCCACCTGCTCAGTTAGCCATGTATAGAACCGCAAGAAGGGCGATGGTGTCATGTTATGAAATCCTTTCTAACAATAAAAAGTTCCATAATAGGAAGACGCTTCTAGCCTCTACATTCGGAGGATAGATTTCTGTCTCAGAACTACGGACGCCCACCCCCCGCGACCCCCCAGGGGGGGGGGGGGGTGGGGTGGGGGGGGGTTTTTT
>CAXTWV010000082.1:10952-15000 GCA_964248005.1 uncultured Ktedonobacteraceae bacterium
ATCCCGCCCGCCCGCTGGGGCGCGGGGGGGGGGGGGGCGTCCGTTCTCGTGTCGGTGTCATTCTTGTTCTTTGAATGTATTAGGAAGATTTTGAGGTCTACCCAACATCACGACTCGTCGCGTCATACAACAAAACAGGAAGATATGCGAGGGAACGATGGATTTCAAAGGGAAAGTTGTGCTAGTCACGGGCGCAAGCCGTGGATTAGGCAAAGTTATCGCGCAAGATTTCGCGCAACAGGGCGCGAAGGTTGTACTAGTGGCACGCCATACGGCACCGTTGGAAGTGCTGGAAGATGAAATTCTTGCGGCAGGTGGTGAGGCATTCGCAGTCGCCGCCGATATTTCGGACTCCAGCGCGGTGCAAGCTCTGGCAATGGAGGTCGGCGTCACCTACGGACGTGTCGATATCATCATCAACAATGCCGCAGTCGCAATCCTGAAGCCAATGACAGAGGTCACACGCGAAGAGTGGCAGCAGATGACAGACACCAATTTGCATGGGATGTTCCAGGTCACACAGACCTTTTTGCCTGGAATGATCGAGCGCAAATCGGGTGTGATTATCAATATCTCAGCTGCACTCGCACGCAATGGCTATCCCAATCTCGCCGTGTATAGCGCGACAAAGGCAGGTATCATCGCCTTTTCCGAAGCCCTCTCAAAGGAAGTTAGAAGACATGGCGTGCAGGTCTATACCGTCTGCCCACATGGTATCAACACTGACCTGTATAAAAACCTGTTTGGTGCCACCGACCCTGCCAAGATTTTGTCGCCGGAGCGAGTCGCGCAAGACGTGCTGAAAGTCGCTGCTGGCGAGGGTGGTATCAGGAGCGGACAGACGTTAGAGATATCGGTTGAAAGCGTGAAATAAAATTTGCGGAGCGAATAGCATAAACAGAAGCACATCCAGTTGGATGTGCTTCTGTTTATGCTATTCGCTCCGACTCTTCCCTCAATCTGCTATACTGATAGGTGAAATAGTAGCAGGAAGCAGAATGTAACAGGGAGTCATGCAGATGAGAATAACGGTTCACAATCTTGGTGTGCTGAAAGAGGCTACCATTGACCTAAAACCACTCACAATTTTTATAGGTCCAAACAATTCTGGGAAGACATGGCTTGCTTATGCGTTAGGAGGTGTACTTGGTATACTTGGTTCACGAGAATATACACAAGCTTATATTGAGGAACAGGTTCCCAACATTTATAAACCGATAAATCAAGCTATTCAGCAAGTTATAACAGAAGGAAACGCCACTATTGATTTATATAAATTAGCTGATGATTATAGCGAGGCGTATTTTAATGAAGTAGCAAAGTATGCAAGAACTTGGATAAGCACATGCTTAGGTACACAACTAGCTAATTTCAACAATTTAAATGTTTCACTAACTTTAGCAGAGACTAAGGCTCAATTCTTGCATCAGATAATGCAATACTCTCAGCGACATAATATTGGACGACGAGGCTCTTTGTTAACTATACGCAAACAAACTAATGATAACAAAATTTTCGTCTATACTTCTGCTGAAATACAAGATGCCGAAAAACCAGGAGAACAGCTAGAGAAGAAAATTCCTCTTCAAGAAATTAAAGAGCAGCTAATTACCTTTGTTTTTGGTGCTCTTCGGCAATCCCTCTATCTTCAAACGATTGCATTTCCTACTGAGCGATCAAGTGCTGTTACAGATCGCTTTGATGTTAGAATTAATAGACTAATACAGCAAAACATTCTAAGCCCGTTACGAAGTAATCGGCTTCCTGCACCTGTCCAATCTTTTACATTCATGCTTGATAACGCCTTTGAATACGGGACAGAAGCCAAAAGTCAGAGGAAGAAAGATGCTGATAACAATATAGAAATTGAGCAATACATGCATTTTGCCGAAGTGTTAGAGAAACAGATATTAGCGGGCGGCGTAGATTTTTCTACACCTGAACCGGACCCAAGCCGAGAAATTCTTTTTCAACCGTCCCAAGAAGTCAGTCTCGAAGTCTCTACTGCATCTTCAATGGTTAAAGGACTTTCCTCTTTAGTTCTCTATTTGCGTCTTCTTGCTAAACCTAACGAGATGCTCATTATAGATGAGCCAGAAATGAACCTTCATCCAGAGGCACAAGCAAAGATGATTGAGTTCTTGGCAATGCTTGTCAATGCAGGACTCAACGTGCTGCTGACTACACACAGCCCATATATTACAGATCATCTTACAAACTTGATACAGGCATACAAGAGCGAAGACAAAGAAACGATCAATAACAACTTCTTTCTGAAACGAACAGATGCATTCATTGCAAGGGAAAAGGTGGCTGTCTATGGATTTGGTGATGGTACAGCGAAAGATGTGCTAGATGAAGAGGGTTTTATGGACCTAGACACATTTAGCGATGTGTCAGACCGAGTTTCTAACGTCTATTTCGCGCTGTAGTGATAGTGAGGAGAATGAGGTGTTGCCTAAACCTTTGCAAGCGTTGCTTGAAGAGTTGCTTTCACGTTGTCGAATGGATGGTACTAGTGTTACAGAAGCAGGTATCAAAGTTAGTACAAATAAGCTTTCAGGCGAAATTATTATTTTCTTTCGTGTAGATAGTCCAGAAGGAAAAGCTTGTCTAAATATGAGTACTGAAGGTTTACAAATCTGCGATTGCCTCGTTTTCTATTCTAAAGAGAGTGAACTTGAAGAAAAGCTTTGCTTTTTAGAGTTGAAGGCTGCGGGACTCGAAGAAGCGAAGAATCAGATTGACAGCACACATGGAAGGATAAAACAAATATTGCTGCATACTAAATCTATTCAACGAATTACTTTAATGGCCTGCATTTGTATGCGCCGTCATGTGCCTGCTGGAGATATGCGTCATGCAGAGGCATTAAAGAATATTTTTGGGAAGAACAATGTTCATGTGAAGTCCGGTATCACAAGACCTTATACGAAGCTGGGTGATGATTTTCTCCGTAAGCAAACGAGTTAAATGAATGTGTAAAAAGATGTAGTATTGGGAGCACACGTACATGGTAGCAGTTGGTGTCATCGGGAGTGGAGCATGGGGCACGACACTTGCCCTATTATTAGCTCGCAAAGGCATCGTGACGACGCTGTGGGAGCATCGCCCAGAGCGGGGCGTGGCTATGCATCAACAGCAGGAGAATCGGTTTTTTCTACCTGACTTCGCCTTTCCATCGACGCTCTCAGTCACCTCGGATATCGAAGAGGTAGCACAGCACAAAGATATGCTCCTCCTCGTGACGCCATCGCAGCGTATGCGCGAGAATGTACGTCTATTGGCTCCATATATTACTCAAAATACTATATTGGTGAGTGCCAGTAAAGGCATCGAAATTAGTACCCTCAAGCGTATGACTCAGGTTATTGGTGAGGAGATACCAACATCCTCTACGCATATTGCGGCCTTGAGCGGCCCCAATATCGCACGAGAAGTTGCTGAAGAGAAACCAACTGCCGCCGTTGTCGCTGCACAGGATTCGGCTGTTGCCGCTGAAGTGCAAAAATTGCTGAGTACCAGCCATCTACGAGTCTATACGGCTCAAGATGTTATTGGTGTAGAACTGGGCGGCGCGTTGAAAAATATCATCGCTATCGGTGCAGGGTTCAATGATGGCATGGATTATGGTGACAACGCGAAAGCAGCCTTCATCACACGCGGCTTGGCGGAGATATCACGACTCGGCATCGCAGCAGGAGCACACCCACTCACCTTTGCAGGACTCGCGGGTATCGGAGACCTTATTGCGACCTGTGCCAGCCCTTTGAGCCGCAACCAACAACTTGGGCGACGGCTAGCAGCCGGGGAGAAACTTGACGATATTCTGCGATCTACGCACACTGTAGCGGAAGGCGTTACTACGACCAAAGCCGCATTGCAACTAGCAGCACGTTATAACGTCGATATGCCTATCACGACACAATTGAGCCATGTTCTGTTTGAAGGACTCGACCCTCATCAAGCCGTACCAGAATTGATGATGCGCGGCCCCAAAGGGGAATTAGAATAGTGTGATGAATACCACACCAAAAAAACAAAAACT
>CAXTWV010000082.1:15010-16535 GCA_964248005.1 uncultured Ktedonobacteraceae bacterium
CGCCCCCAATGTGTAATTACAATTGTTTTATCAACACACAAAAAACAATCTAATCAACACGCATTCTTTGGTTTTTGCTGTCTTCATCACACTAGTAAACTATCGACCTGCTCAAGCAAACGGTTCGTGTTCGCAAAGCCGTAGTTCACTGCATGTGCTTTCCCTTTTGTATCGAGCACAACCGTAGTAGGCATGGTGAGCACCTGATAACGCTCGGTCAGTTCAGGTGCGGTTGGCGCATCGATCTCTACAATAGAGACAAGCTCACCTCGTGCCTCGACAACACGTTTCAGGGCTGGTGCCTGTAACTGATGACATTGCCGACAATCATCGCTACTAAACGCAAGGATGCTAATATGCGAGTTTGATGTTGTATTTGTCTCATACTGTATCACAGGTGTAGCAGTAAGCACACGTTGTCTCCGTTGCTCAACAAAGCGTCTTCCACACCAAACGAGCAAAAATGCGACGACACTGACTATGATCAAAATTGCTATCCGTATCCCAAAGTCGGACATCTTCACACTCCTCGCCAGTGAAAACCGCCTGTATAACGCACGCGGGGAAGTAGCCCCAAACGTCCAAGGTGATAGTACACGAAACAACCCGCGCAAAAGCCAACCGTGAAGTTAATCGCTGACAGCACAAACACAATCAGGTCCATCGTCCAACCAGCAATTGGTGCATGCACAAGGAAAAAGACGATGCTTGCTGCAAGCAAAAATGCGGCACCAATACCTTGTGCGAAACGGTGCGGCGCGGGATCGTCCTCAACAACGCGTGGTTTTAGAAGATGGAGTGGAAGTATCACACCCTGATAGACAAGTTTAAAAGGACTGATAGCAGGTGCAAGTACTGCGATAACCATGATAAGAGCAGAGATAAGAACGATAATCGGCTGATTAAAGATAAATGCCAGAGCAGTGAGTACGGCAACGGATGCCTGTGAAAACTTGGCAAGATGTGCATCAACACGCGGTGCTGAGATTGCGATTGTCTCCATATAATGTTGTTCCCCTTCGGACGAGCAACCAGATAGTATACTCAACCAAATAATGTCTATGGCCTATATAACAGCAACAACAATACATAAGGCAACGTTATTCCACTCATACGACTATGTTATGAGCAGTGTTTCTGCTTAAAACAGTTGCTCATAACTCAGTAGAATATATGGAAGAAATGGGACACATGACACGCTTCTAGCACGCTAATTTCATATATGCTTATGCCAACAAGATAATTTGCTATTCAGAACAAGGAGTATAAAACAATGCTGGTATGCGAGAGGAGCCTTGAGATGTATTTAGAGGAAATTAATCCTATGTCTCGACGCTATGCTGAGGCTGTGTTTAAACAAGGCAATGCTGAAAAGATTGAAGAAGCTCTATTGCGTGTGACGTTTCATGATGGAGATTGGCGTTGGGTACAGTCATACTGTCTTCAATTTTTGGCTCATCCTGATAAAGATGTGCGTGCTATCGCCGCTGTATGTCTCGGACATTTGGCCTGCATTCATGCGACC
>CAXTWV010000083.1:0-3364 GCA_964248005.1 uncultured Ktedonobacteraceae bacterium
CGTTTGGCGTCTTCTGACGGTTCGCTCCCTCGACCAGCGCAATCATACGGTCAAGGAAGGTCTCACCAGGATTCGCCGTTACCTGTATGACGATCCAGTCGGACAGGACACGCGTTCCACCTGTGACTGCACTACGGTCGCCACCACTCTCACGGATGACTGGCGCGGACTCACCAGTGATCGCCGATTCATCGATGGAGGCCACTCCTTCGACGACTTCGCCATCGCCGGGGATGACATCACCTGCCTCGACCAGTACATAGTCACCCTTACGAAGTTCAGGGGCGGCTACCTCTTGGACTGCGGCACTGCGGGAACGGCTGGCTAAACGTCGCGCCATGGTGGTCGTGCGTGCTTTTCGTAGCGTGTCTGCCTGCGCTTTACCACGTCCTTCCGCCATTGCTTCCGCGAAGTTGGCGAATAGTACTGTGAACCAGAGCCAGATAGCAACGGACAGCACGAAGACGGTCTCAGCCGTCAACGCAGAGCGGGTAAATGCGCCGCTTGGTTGTGTAAACAGCAGACGCACAAACTCGATAGTGGTAACGGCACTTCCAACCTCGACGACGAACATCACGGGATTCCTGAGTTGGACGCGTGGGTCGAGTTTGACAAAAGAGTCGATGACAGCCTGTCGGATAATCTTGCCATCAAAGATGGACATATCCCCCTTACGTCGCGATGGCTGCATGACATCAGGCTCTTGCGACTGTTGAGGTGATTGAGATTCTATTTCTGTCGTCATGATTAGAACGTCTTTCCTTGAAGCATCAACAGGTGCTCAACAATTGGTCCCAGTGCATAGGCCGGGAAGTAGGTTAAGGCACCGACAATGACTACGACGCCGATGACCAGAGAAACCCACAGGAACCCCGTAGTGGGGAATGTACCTAACCCTGCTGGTATGACACGCTTCTTTACCAGCGCACCTGCCAGGGCCAGAATGGGAATAACGAACGCGATACGTCCGATTAAGAACGCCATACCCAGCGTCCAGTTGTAGAAGACCGAGTTCGCCGAGAGTCCAGCAAACGCCGACCCATTGTTGCCATTTGCTGAGGTAAAGGCGTACAGAATTTCCGATAGACCATGTGGTCCTGCATTCGCAAGACCTGCGAGTCCTGCGGGTGCGACGACGGCGATGGCCGAAAAGCCCAGGATAGACGCGGGCAGAATCAGGATCGCGAGTGCTGCCATCATCATCTCTTTGCGCTCGATCTTCTTGCCAAGGTATTCAGGCGTGCGTCCTACCATGAGGCCAGCGATAAAGACTGCGATGATTGCGAACACCAATAAATCATAGAGGCCCGAACCAACACCGCCAAACACCAGTTCGCCAAGCGCGATGTTCGTGAGTGGAACGAGTCCACCAATAGGCGTATAACTATCGTGGAAGCTGTTGACCGCTCCACAGGAGGTGTCGGTCGTCACTACCGCGAAGAGTGCCGAGTCCGTGATGCCGAAGCGCACCTCTTTGCCTTCCATGTTGCCACCAGCCTGCGTTGCTGTGGGCTGCTGATTGATATGGTACTGAGTGAGTTGCGGATTGCCCAACTGTTCCGCAGGCATTGCCACACCAATTCCGACAAAGAAGAGGATGGCACCGACAATCCAGAGCGTCCAGCCCTGTTTCGTGCTACCAGCCATTTTGCCAAAGAGGTAGAATAATGCCGCAGGAATGGAAAAAATGGAAACGAGCATCACGATATTCGTGAAGGCATTTGGGTTTTCAAAAGGATGCGCCGAGTTGACATTAAAGAAACCACCACCGTTGGTGCCAAAGTCCTTAATCCACTCCTGTGAGGCAACAGGCCCTTGCGCAATCGTTTGCTTGATGCCATCAAGAGTAGTGATCGTCTCATAAGGCTTGAAATTTTGTATCACTCCCTGTGAGACATAAAACAATGCGCCAATAATCGAGATGGGCAACAAGATGTACAGTATGCAGCGCGTGATGTCTACATAGAAGTTCCCCAGGTGCTGTGTACTCCGGCGCGTGAGTCCACGCGTAATGGCTAGAGCCAACGCGATGCCGATAGCGGCAGAGGTAAAGTTGTGGACGGCTAATCCAGCCATCTGCGTGAAGTAGCTCATCGTCGTTTCGCCCGTATACGCTTGCCAGTTCGTGTTGGTGGTGAAACTAGCAGCCGTGTTAAAGGCTAAGCCAGGTTCGACATTACTCAACCCCTGAGGGTTGAGGGGCAACCACACTTGAGTGCGTTCGATGAGATATAAGAGCAGCATGCCTACCACGCTGAAGACCAGCATGTCGATGGTATAGCGCAACCAGCCGTGTTCTTCATCATCATTCACACCAGAGATGCGGTAGAGCACACGCTCGACCGGGACAAGTGCGGGAGAAAACCAGGTACGCTCCCCCGCGAAAACATGGTACAGGTACAGGCCAAACGGTTTCGTCAGCAACAAGATGATGCCTATGAAGATCAGGACCTGCAAGACGCCATTAACAGTCAGTGCCATTGCATTTTCCTTATGAATTTGAACAATAGATTAAAAACGCTCTGGTGCCAATAACGCAATCACCAGATAGATCATGATAGCTAAGGTGACAATTCCAACCAGGATATATTCGAGTGGAGTATTCATCGGAATTCCTCTGTTTCTCTACAGTTTGTCGCAGCCGACAGCGAAGGCAATCAGTGCTAAAAAGGACAAAATGGTGACTGCAACCACAAGAAGATCGTACATAGATTTCCTCCTTTAAGGAGATGGATAGTGCTGCATAATAGCAGTGTTGTTGATATCAGGAAACTCTTTCTCATTCCTTCGTTGGGAAGCTTCAGCCGCAAGGCGTAAGAGTGCATCCATTGGGAACGGCTTGGGCAAGTACGCTAGTGGATGAAACTCAGCGAGTCTGCTTGGGCTAACGCGTACTGCGGAGAGGACGACAACAGGCAATTTTTGCTCGTTACCCTCCATCTCCTGTGTGTGGAGTATGCCTTCTTGCAAAGCGACGCGCAGAATATCCCATCCAGTTTTGTCAGGTAGATTGATATCCAGGAAGGTGAGGTCAAAGGAGGTGTCTCGCAGATGGCTTAACGCTTCTTGAATATCCCCCGCGATGCTCACATCATGACCTCGGATACGCAAATTGCGTTCAATCAAATCGCGCAGAACTTCATCGTCCTCAATAAGCAAGATGCGTGCGCCAGACATAAGCATCAACTCCTAACTACTGTTTAACCTAACACTGCTAAGTGTAGAGCAAAAAGAGTCAAAGTGAGTTCAGAGGATGCCGAAATATGCTCAAGATATTCTCAAAATTAGAAAGCGAACATACAAAAAGTCGGGGGGGGGGGGGGGGGGGGGGGGGGGGGGGGGGGGGCGGGGGGCGGGGGGAGGG
>CAXTWV010000083.1:3374-4009 GCA_964248005.1 uncultured Ktedonobacteraceae bacterium
CCTCCTCGCGCGCCGCGGCGTCCCGCTGCCCGCCCCCCCCCGTGCCGCGACTTTTTGTATGTTCGCTTTGTTAAGAAGTTGGCTTCTCAGCGGCCTCGGCTGTTGTAAGGTTTGACTTGAGGCAGGTAAAAAATTGCTCAGTGAGCTTTTCGGACGTACTGTTCATGAGACGTGCGCCAACGCTGGCGAGGGTGCCACTTACTGTGACATTCGCGTTCCAGTCCATGCTTGTCTGATTTGGACTGACCTCTGCAAGCTTCATTGTTCCGGCCAGTTCAACCGCGCTCCCTGGTGCCTTACCGCGTCCCTTGACAACCATATGATCTGGCTCGTGTTTTTCTGGTCGCGTCACATCCAGATTGAACTTGGCTTTGACTGGCCCAATACCAATAGAAATAACAGCTTTCCAATGCTCCTCGCCCACATCCTCGAGGCTTTGGAAACCAGGAGCGCACGCTGCAACCTTGCGTACATCCAAAAGATAGGCCCATACCGTCTGAATCGGAACATCAATCGTCTGTGTACCGGAAAATTCCATCTTGCGCTTCCCTTTCGCTTTGGGTTTCAATTGTTACGAATAGTATAAGGGATGGTTTCGTTTTTTTTTTTTTTTTTAAAAAAAAAAAAAAAAAAAA
>CAXTWV010000083.1:4019-16443 GCA_964248005.1 uncultured Ktedonobacteraceae bacterium
GTTGTATGCTGTCAATATCGACAGCATACAACGAAACCATCCCTATAAACAAATTTAGGCTCGCTCGACTGCCTTGAGAATCGCACGACGTGCCATCACGGTCGTCATCTGACTGCGATAAGCTTTTGAGCCGTGCAGGTCTTCGATTAATGTGAGTCCTTCGGCGGCATGGCTAGCGGCTTCTGTCGCGACTGTCTCGTCGATTTTTTTGCCGACGAGGGCCGCTTCTACCGCACTCGCACGCGTGGTTTTGGTTCCTGCACCTGTAATGGTCACGCTTGCCGCGCTACAGGTACCATTGCCATCAAGCGAAATGACTGCCGCGCATCCTGTCACCGCATAATGAGAAGCTTTGTTTTCGAGCTTCATATAGGAGGTGCCTGTGTTGGCATCAGGAATGGCAAAGCGAATCTCTGTAAGCAGTTCACCCGCTTGAAGTGCCGTCTCGAAGGTATCGACGAAGAAATCGTCAGCCGCGATAGTGCGTTTACCCGTGGCACTCTGCGCGACAATCTCAGCTTTGAGGGCTAAGATGATTGCGGGCATGTCACCTGCTGGATCAGAGTGCGCGATACTACCGCCCAGTGTGCCACGATTGCGTACCTGTTGGTCGCCGATTACTGAAGCGGCATCCGACAACATTGCGAAGTGCTGACGCAACAGTTCCGAACGGGCAACTGTTGTATAGGTTGTCATCGCACCAACGGCAACAATCCCATTTTCCTCGCGAATGTACGAGAGTTCCACGATTTTGCCGATATCGACGAGATGTTCTGGTTGTGACAGGCGCAGTTTCAGCGTTGGGATGAGGCTATGACCCCCTGCCAACACTTTGGCATCATCGCCGTATTGTTGTAGCAAAGAAATCGCCTCATCCACCGTCTTAGCTGGATGATAATCAAAGGATGCGGGAACAGACATGTGCTTTCTCTCCTCTTCATCACAGACAAAAATAGGGGAAGACATCTGGTTCGTTATGAGCCAGATGCCTTGCTCATTCCTACTTTACTGCTGATGCATGATCTTCCACAATTTCTCTGGTTTCATAGGCATATCAATGTGTGGCACTCCAAGCGCGTTAGCTACTGCCGCGGCAATCGCGGGGGTGGAACCAATGGTACCGGCCTCGCCAACACCCTTTACACCTAATGGGTTCACACTTGTGGGCGTCGTGGTGTGGTCAAGCTCCAGCATGGGAAATTCTGGCGCGATTGGCATGGCATAGTCCATGAATGAAGCCGTCAAAAGCTGACCTTCATCATCATACACAATACCTTCGTAGATGGCCTGACCGACGCCTTGTGCGATACCACCATGAACTTGGCCCTGCACAAGCATGGGGTTCAACTGGCGTCCACAGTCGTCAACCGCGACGTAGCGCACGATCTCCGTCTCACCAGTATCCTTGTCTACCTCAACAACACAGATGTGCGTGCCGAAGGGGAAGGTGCAAGATTCTGGCTCGAAGAAGGCCGTTGTTTCCAACCCTGGCTCCATTCCTGGTGCGAGTGTATTAGAGGAGTTTGCGGCGGCTGCCACAGCGTTAAAGGTAACAGACTTCTGAGGTGAGCCTGCGACGGAAAACTCTCCGCCTTCCAGGTTCACATCCTCTGGACTGGCCTCTAGCATGTGTGCCGCGATCTGCTTCATCTTCTCTTTCAGGCGTAGTGCCGCATTGAGAACGGCTGAGCCGCCGACAGAAGTACCTCGGCTCCCGTAGGTACCACGTCCTTCCGGGGTGGATTCGGTGTCGCCATGCAGAATGATGACATTCTCCATGGGAATACCAAACTCATCACCCACAAGCTGTGCAAACGAGGTCTCTTGTCCTTGTCCATGTGGCGAGATGCCAGTGTAAACATGGACCGTGCCTGTTTGTTCGATACGCATACGCGCACCCTCGAAGCCACCATCAGGCAGGACGCCCTTTGGTCCAAGTCCGCAGATTTCTACGTAGGAAGAGACGCCAATACCCAGAAGTTTACCATCGGTACGGTTTTGCTTTTGCTGTGTACGGAGGCTCTTGTAGTCGATCAGTTCCATCGCCTTTTGTAGCGCGACCGCATAGTTGCCTGTGTCATAGACAGGACCTGCTGAAGCCTTATACGGAAATGCATCCGACTTCACGAAATTGACCAGACGCACATCTGCTGGGTCCATGCCCAACTCGGTCGCGATGAGGTCCATTGTGCGTTCGATGAGGAAGGTTGCCTCTGGACGACCTGCACCGCGATAGGCATCGGTTGGAGCCTTATTAGTAAAGACGATATCACACGCGGTATACGTCACAGGGATATCGTAGCAGCCGTCAACCATTGGCAATGTGAAGGCAATCGCAATGACATCAGTGAAGAATTGAAGGTAGGAGCCGAGATCGGAGATGACATGCACCTTAAATCCGTGTACCTTGCCACTACGATCCACGGCAGCTTCGACATAATCGATCTGGTCGCGTCCATGAATAGTGCAAGAGAAGCTTTCGCTGCGGTCCTCGATCCACTTGACAGGCTTGCCTAATTGCATTGATGCGAATGCGGCAAGTGACTCTTCGGGATAGATTTCCAGCTTGCAGCCGAAGCCGCCGCCGACTTCAGGAACGACCACGTGTACTTGATGCTGTGGAAGCTTCACCTGTTCCGCAAGATAATTGCGTAACAAGTGAGGAATTTGTGATGAACTCCAGATGTTGAGCATTTTATCCGATTTGCGGAATTCGGCGATAACACCGCGCGTCTCCATTGGTGATGGTGCGACGCGCTGATTGACGAAGCGTCCTTTCACGATGAGACCACCATTCGCCACAGTGTCCGCGAAGACCTTATCTATTTCCTCTGTTGGAGGATGAATGGGAAGTGCAACATTTGTGCCATACTCTTCATAAAGTATGGGCGCATCAGGCTGCATGGCCTTTTCAAGGTCGATGGCGGCAGGAAGTGGTTCATAATCAACATCAATCAAATCGACTGCATCGCGTGCTGTGTATTTGTCATCTGCGATCACAATGGCGACAGGATCGCCATAAAAGCGCACTTTGCCCTCTGCAAGTGGTCCACGGCGACCCATACCTTTGTCGATATATGGCGGTAGAGGTGCGGCAACAGGAATATTGCCGACTTTGCCTTTGAGGTCCTCTGCTGTGTAGACAGCGATCACGCCCGGATGGTTGCGTGCGGCCTCAGTATTGATGCTAGTAATACGTGCGTGACCATAGGGGCTACGGAGGACGGACATATGAAGCATATTAAGCATCTTCATATCGTCTACATAGGTAGCCTGTCCAGTAATCAAACGGGGGTCTTCACGCCTCTTTACTGGCGTGCCAAGTGTAGCTGCAATGCCCATGAGTGTGCAGTCCTTTCTCAAGTATGAGAAACGAAACAACGATTGCTATTCTTGCATCCTTGCAGACGAGTATTAGTCTGCCGCCGTGACTGGTTCTGAGGCATCTGCACGCATGTGTTCAGCAGCAGACTGAACGGCACGCACGATATTCTGATAGCCGGTGCAGCGGCAAATGTTACCTTCGAGACCCTTACGAATCTCTTCTTCACTTGGATTGGGGTTGTTTTTGAGCAGTTGATAGGAGGCCATGATCATACCAGGAGTGCAGTAACCGCACTGGAGGCCATGTTTCTCCCAGAAGCCTTCTTGAATGGGGTGGAGGATATCACCGTTGGCGATACCTTCAATTGTGGTCACTTCGTCACCGTCGGCTTGTACAGCCAGGACGGTACATGATTTTACCGCTTGCCCGTTGAGCATGACCACACAGGCACCGCATTGAGAGGTGTTGCAACCTATATGCGTTCCTGTCAGGTCCAGGGTGTCGCGTAAATAGTGGGCGAGCAGTGTGCGAGGCTCGACCTCTGATGAATGTTTTTGACCGTTCACGATCATTGTAATTGCGCGCTTCATCGTCACTAAGGGTCCTCCATAGTAGCTAAGCCGCGTCTTCCTCTTACCTTAACGTCTCTGTGAATATGAGGGAAAAACGCGAATGTTCCTGTATACTGTTCGTTCAGCGTGAGGCTCTATGCTGTGAAAGACTACCGAAAACTCCTTTCAATACACATAGTATGAAGGGATGCTAGTACAAATAAATGAGACACTAGCTTAACAGAGGGTAGCACAATAAAGGTTACATTGTCAAATGACGTACTGTAATACCGATATATGCTTGACGCTAGGCCATTGCTTCTTCCTGTACTAGATGCTGCATTGTCTTGAGTGATGCTCCTGTACCCTTCTTGCGTAACATAAGTATCTCCGCGGCGATGCTCAAAGCGATTTCATCGGGTGTTTCTGCTCCAATATCCAGGCCAATAGGAGCATGAACCTGAGCAAGTTGCTCCGATGCTATACCCTCTTTCTGTAAGGCTTTGAAGATGTTTTTGACTTTGCTAGGACTTCCAATCATGCCAATATAGGCCGCTTTGCTCTCTAATGCGGCATGCAGGGCTTCTTTATCAAGTGTATGACCACGGGTAACGATTACAATCCAGCTTGACTCGTCTGGCTCCAGTTTGCGAATCGTCTGTGGGATATCACCAAAGACAAGTTGTATCTTGTCACCAAAGGCTTGTGGAGTGGCGAAATCGCGCCGATCATCGACGACCACGATACGATAATCGAGATGAAGCGAGAGCCGCGCGAGAGCTTGCGCGACATAGCCCGCGCCAACGATGATGAGGCGCGGTTCAGGTCGTAGCACTTCCAAAAGGACCTCTAGGGTCGCACCACAACTTCCGACAGCTTCTCCATTATCTGCATCCATGTGGATATGCACCGTTTGCGACTGTCCCTCATTTAATGCTCTGAGAGCCTCTTGAGCTATCTTTCCATCGGTCACAGGCCCTGCGATACCTTCGCTGATGTTTCCGTCTGCATGAATCAACATTTTGCTACCAACACTACAAGGGGCAGCTCCAACGGTCTTCACAACCGTTGCGATAACAATGCGTTCCCCTTGTCGTAGCGCATCTTGAATTTCATTATACACACTTGTTGTGTTCATGAGGCTACAGCCTTTCGAGTACTTGTTTGTGTGGATGTGCCAGGGTCTTTGCTATAGTGGGTGGCAACGATCTCTGCCATGATCGCCAATGCAATCTCTTCTGGTGCTTTCCCACCGATGTTGAGACCGATAGGTCCATGAATACGTTTCACCTGCTCTTCGGTCAGGCCGTTTTTCATGAGACGTTCGGCACGCTCTACATTTGTTTTGCGACTCCCAATAGCACCCACATAGGCTACGTCGCGCCTGAGTACAACGTTTAACGTTGGCTCATCAAACTTCGGGTCGTGAGTCAGCACTGCTATAGAGGTAGAAGGATTGAGGTCCATGCGCTCTAACACTTCGTCGGGCCATTCGACAATCAAGTCATCGGCATTGGGAAAGCGATCACGGGTAGCAAAGGCAGCGCGAGCATCAATGACAGTCACATGATAATTGAGCGTTTTCGCGAATATTGTGAGTGGAATAGCGATATGACCCGCACCAACGATAATCAACGACGGTGGAGGTGGGAACCCTTCGATGAATACCTGATATGGCTCTTGTCCCTCTACTATGCTAGTGAGCGTGTAGGTATGTGTAAGTGCTTCACCTTTCCACATCGCACGTTCGGCATCTACCAGTGCAAGCGTGTCAAGCGCGGGTAGCCCTAATGTGCCCCGTGTGGTTTTGTTAGGGAACAAAAGGAGTTTCGAGCCAATATGGTCAGGTCCTCGCACCACTGTTGCCAGTGCCGCGCCCTTTTCCTTTTCGATTTGGTCTTTTAAGGCTTCATAGAGTCCACTCATGAATGACTCCCAGTGTACTTCTTTGTTACATGCGAATACGAAAAAATTGTACGAATGGATTACCAATCCAGGCGTTCCACGAAGACATGGATGGTGCCACCGCAAGCAAGACCGATTTGTTCTATGTTCTGCTCTTCGGTGATGCCAAATTCGAGCATCTGTGGCTTGCCATCTTCGATGACCTCTAAGGCCGCATGCACCACGGCTGGTTCTACACAACCACCGCTTACCGAACCTGCAAGTTCGCCACTCTCACTGACTGCAAGTTTTGCCCCTGGTCTACGAGGTGCCGAGCCTTGCATAGAGATAACGGTAGCAATGGCGACGCGTTCGCCGCGTCCACGCCACTTTTCTACGTCTGGTAATACATCAATCATCGGAAACCCCCTTATGTGTGTACGACCGTCAGGGAATAATTATAAATAGACCTGAGCAATTTGTTCAGGTCTATCATATCGTCCTGATTATAAGCTGGTGGAACTGTTTTGTTTGCTATACTGTAGTATGTGCTGATATATCACATATTGTCAAGTTCGGGACCGATGTATCGCGTCCTTGTCGGCAATTGACCACCAACGAGGACGCGATACATCGGTCCCTACAATTGCTGTGTCCTGATTATTTTTTCAAATATATCAGATGCGTCCTTCCCATATTCTCACCACTTGTTGGTATGTCTCCCACGTATCCACATCGTAATTCGGCATATCGTCTTTCATATCTACTATTGCTATCTCCTGACGATAGCGTTCAAGAACTTTACGCCCACCTTCATCACCTGTCATCTCCATAAGTTCAGGGAAGAGGCTTGCGTCAAAGAGCGTCGGATTGCCGCGTTTCCCTGTATAGCGTGCCGTGATGATGCGTTTGCCAGTGGTTTGCTTTGTCTCAATCATGGTATCAAGAATTTGTGGAGTCATAAGCGGTTGATCACCGAGGACAATTAAGGCACCATTGACCATTGGGTACGAAGACATTAATGTCTCTATACCCTTACGCAAGGATGTACTCATACCTTGCTGATAGTCAGGATTTTCGACGGCTGTAAGTTTTGACTTATAAGGAGTGAGTAGTGTTTGTACCTGCTCAGCTTGATAGCCAAGGACCACAACAAGAGGACGTGCTTGTGAGGCAAGGACGGTTTCGATAACGTGGGCTAGCACGGGACGGTCTCCAAGTGGTAGCAGCAGTTTGTGCTGTCCTTGCTCCATCCGACTTGAACGCCCCGCCGCTAAGAGAATGACAGCAGTCGTACTAGCAGACATGCGAGAAAATCCTTTCCAGTACTACATACTACAAGGAATGTGTAACAGGCAGTGTTGCCTGGAGTTCCTGCATCCATTCAAGCAGAGCACGTGTCTGATGAATACGACTGCGTAATACAATCTGCTCAAAAAACGTGTCGTCGTCTTTAAGAGCATCAGAAGGATGTTTCGATTCTAAATGATGTAAAAAACTCTTGCACGCGGAAATTTCTTGGTCGATGAGATTGCTCATGGTATGAGGGATAAATTTTTGCACGAAGTAGAGCTTCAAGAGAAAGATAATGCGAATATCACGCGGTTTCTCGACAGGTTGCGTTAACCACTCTTGAAAAATCGCATTCCCAGACTGAGTAAGGGCATGAATTTTGCGCGGTGGACGTGTTTCCTGTGTTTCTAATATTGTCTCGATATAGCCCAGTTTTTCTAATTTTTTGATGAATGCATACATCTGGTTCATTTCCAGATGCATAATTTCTCCCAACGTGCTGTTCTCAAACTTCTGAAACATCTCATAGCCATGCATGGGCTGACTCTTGAGCAGACCTAGTATGATATACTCTGCCGGTGCGCTAATCTGCATACACTTTCCTTACGACATAAATTGACCTGAAACCTACTCTACAATTATTTCATGTTTTCCCTAATAACTGCAAGTCCTTCTATCTCAATCAGTGCCTCATCCTGGAAGAAACGCGAGATTTCGAGTAGGGCCGTTGCTGGATAGTAGCTACCAAAGAAGGCTTGATGTGCTTTACCTAACGCTGGAAGATTGGCACGATAGTTGTCACGGTCACTAACAAAGATCGTGATCTTCACAATATCTTGCATTGTTCCTCCAGCCGCTTCAACCACAGTTTGGAGATTCCGTAGCACTTGTGTATATTGTGCGACGAGATCGCCAGGGGCAACAATTCTCCCTTCTTTATCGCTAGCAGTCTGTCCAGCAAGGAAAAGGAGGCGTCCGCCAGTGACAATGACGCCATGACTAAATCCGCTTGGACGCGCTAATGTGGGTGGGTTGATAATTGTTTTATCCATCTATTTATCTTTCTTATTAAACAGGATATCCTGTAGGGGTCTAATTCATTACACCCTCGTTCGGCTTGTGATGCGCGACGAGGGTGTAATGAATTAGACCCCTACAATCGACGTATACAATGAATGTGTTAAACAGCATGATTGTGTCCCTACGACATGACTCCGCCACCGTCGATGTTGATGGCTTGGCCTGTGATGCCTTTGCTGCTGTCTTGCGCGAGGAAAACTGCAATTGATGCAATCTCGTCGGGTTCTATCAGGCGTTTTTGTGGGCTGGTTTTGGCAAGTGTCTCGCGTGCCTGTGCCTCATTCATGCTAGTACGGGCAGAGATGTTACTCACACTAGTATCTGTCATCGGGGTATCGACATAACCAGGGCAGATGGCGTTTACCGTAATGTTATACGAATTGAACTCGGTTGCTAAGGCACGTGTGAGGCCGAGGACACCGTGTTTCGCAGCGGTATAGGCTGCGATGTAACGTCCACCAACTCTTGACGCGATTGACGCGATATTGATAATGCGGCCCCAACGTTGCTCTACCAATGTCGGCACAAACGCTTTTGTGACAGCATACACGCTTGTTAGATTCACTGCGAGCATCCGTTGCCAGAGGTCATCGGGATGGTTCAGGAATTTATGGCTACCAGCATTGCCTGCGTTGTTGACCAGGATATCAAGACCGCCCATCGCCTCTAAACATGTTTGCGCCATGTGTTGTATTTGCTCGCTGTCAGTGACATCACAGGCAATGGCATACCCCTTACGTCCGGTTGCTTGTATCTGGGCAACGAGTGAATCGAGTTCGGCAGATGTGCGTGCTGTTACGGTTACGTCTGCTCCTGCTTGCGCAAGGGCCAGCGCAATACTGCGACCAATACCACGTCCAGCACCAGTAACGACTGCACGCTTTCCTGAAAGCGTAAATTGTTGATCGTTAGACATAGATGTTGTCCTTTCTTAAAACTGTGAACGAATAATCCACAAATCAGGAAAAAACGGTTTGATGGTTGACGCGAGATATCCTGCACCGGATGAGCCACCTGTGCCAGCTTTGTGACCAATGGTACGCTCGACCATCTTCGAGTGTCGGTAGCGCCATTCCTCAAACCCTTCATCCATATCAACAAGGTTTTCGCAAATGTTACTGACCGTGTTGTTCTGACGATAGGCATCGATGAGAATGCTTTGGATGGTTGGGGAAGGGATAATGGGTTGCGTGACATCTCGATGAAGCTGGTCGTCTGGAACAGGATAGCCATTGAGACTGAGATAGTATAAGAATGCATCCCAGAGGCTCGGTTGTGTGTAGCGTTGCTCAAGCTTCTGTCGTCCAACAGAATCTGCTGTGTAGTTATGGAAGACCGTTTCGCGTTTATAGCCGAAGACGAACTCTATCTCACGGAACTGAGCTGATTGGAACCCACTTGCCGACTCCAAAAAACTACGAAACGAGTTAAATTCAAGGGGTGTCATCGTTTCCAACACATCAAGCTGGGCAACGACTGTTTTGAGGATGGCGAGTACGCGACGTGTGACATGAGTAGCGCGTGCAGGTTCGTTCGAGCGTAACAACATCATGAGATAGTCGATTTCGTGTAGTATCTCCTTGAACCAAAGTTCATAGACTTGGTGAATTACGATAAAGAGCATCTCGTCATGCTCTGGTCCATGTAGTCCAGTGCTTTTTGGTGTTTGTAGATCGAGCAGTTCGTCAACACGCAGATAGCTTGCGTAGGTGAGCGATTTCGACATGAGTAGTCCCTTTTTATGAGTGTTGACGCAGTTTATAGCGTTGGACTTTGCCTGTATCAGCACGTGGTAGCTTGTCACAAAACTCAATGGCACGCGGATACTTATAAGGAGCGATGTGCTGCTTGACAAAATCTTGCAGCGTTTTCGCCATCTCCTCATTTCCCACATAATCAGCGTTGAGAACAACAAACGCTTTAATGATTGTGCCACGTACAGTATCAGGGCTGCCCACAACGGCACACTCCGCGACGGCGGGGTGTTCTAACAAAGCACCCTCAACCTCTGGCCCAGCAACATTATACCCTGCTGTAACAATAATATCGTCAGTACGTGCTTGAAACCAGAAGTATCCATCTTCGTCCAGCAAATAGGCGTCCCCTGTCATGTTCCAACCATTCTGCACATACTGACGCTGACGTTCATCTGCAAGATAGCGGCATCCCGTTGGTCCCTTCACACCAAGGCGTCCCACTGAGCCAGCAGACAACGTGTTTCCTGCGTTATCAAAGATAGCAGCTTGATAGCCTGGAACTGGCTTCCCTGTTGCTCCGGGGCGTATGTCAGCACCTGCGGCAGCGATAAAGATGTGCAACATTTCCGTTGAGCCAATGCCATCAATAATGTCAATGCCCGTTGCATCACGCCATAACGTGCGTGTAGATACTGGCAATGCTTCACCAGCAGAAACACACTTTTGGAGCGATGAAAGATCGAACTTGCTCGCGAATCTCGCCATTTGCCGATAGAAAAGGGGCGAGGACCAGACAACTGTTGCAGAGTAGTCTTGAATGGCTTGCAACAGGCTATCAGGCGTCAATTTCTCCAGTAGGACCGTTGCGGCACCGACACGGAGCGAGAAGAGCAGGAGCGCACCAAGTCCAAACGTAAAGGCTAGTGGAGGCGTACCAATACAGATATCGCTCGCTGTAAGATGCACCACTGACTTAGGGAAACAATCGCTCGCCGCTAAGAGGTCACGGTGAAAATGCATGGTTGCCTTTGGTTTTCCCGTTGAACCAGAGGTAAAGGCGATCAGTGCTGTATCATCGGCAGCCGTCTCTACTGCTTGAAACGGCTCTTGCCAACGAGACATCCGTGCTTCAAGCCCATCGCTGGAGGAGTCGTTGAAGTAGAGAATATGTTGCAAGATAGGGCAACGATGTTGAGCTAATTGCAATTCGGTCTCTAGCTGCTTGTCGCAGATAGCAACACTAACGTGTGCTAAGGTGATAGCATCAACGAGTTCTTTCTCGCGTAGCAGAGGCATAGTCGCAACTGCAATAAGCCCTGCTTTGACAACTGCGAGCCAACAAATTGCCATCATCGGGCTGTTTGCACCACGTAGTAGCACCCGGTTTCCTGGTACAAGTCCAATATCAGTTGTCAGAATATGTGCAACTGCATCTACCTGCGTTTGTAATTGCTGATACGTAAGTATCTCTTTAGCACCATAAAGAGCAGGACGTTCGCCATGCCCTTTAAGAACCCATGAGTCTACTAGCTCAGATACAGCGTTCAGTTGAGCAGGATATTGTAGTTCTGGTAGCGTAAAAATCAGGTCAGGCCATTGCTCACGCGGCGGCAAATTGTCACGTGCAAAGGTATCACGATGAGCAGAAGGTGTAGTCATGTCGGTTCCCTCCTTACATAAAGATGGATGCGATAATGCTGTTTGATATACTCGCAAGGATACGTCTTCTGTAGGGACCGATTTATCACGTCCTTGTGCCGATTAACATGCCGAACAAGGACGTGATAAATCGGTCCCTACATTAGTTCCCTTGAAAGACCGGTCGCTGTTTGGCGACAAATGCCTCATACGCACGTTGAAAATCTTTTGTTTGCATGCATATCGCTTGGGCCTCAGCCTCAGTTTCGATAGCCTCATCTAAGCCCATTGCCCATTCCTGATGCAACAATTTCTTGGTCATCGCATGTGCAAAGGTAGGGCCACTGGCAAGCTGATCTGCCATAGACCGTGCCTTGCGGAGCACTTCGTCTGATGTGTAGAGTGCGTTGAAAAAACCCCAATTCAGCCCTTCCTCGGCAGTCATTGTGCGTCCTGTGTAAAGCAATTCTGCCGCACGCCCTTGTCCTATCACGCGTGGAAGAAGCGTACATGCGCCCATATCGCTGCCCGACAAGCCAACACGTGTAAAGAGAAAGGCGGTTTTGCAGTCTGGTGTGCCATAGCGTAAGTCCGAAGCCAGTGCTAGCATCGCACCAGCACCTGTACAGACGCCATCAATGGCGGCAAGAATCGGTTGTGGACAGGCTCGCATCGCTTTGACGACATCTCCAGTCATGCGTGTGAAATTCAGCAATTCAGGCATGGTCATACGTGTCAGTGGACCGATAATTTCATGTACATCACCGCCAGAGCAGAAGTTGCCACCGGCACCCGTGATAACAACAGCTTTGATAGTTTCATCATAGGTTAAAGCACGGAAGGTATCGCGCAGTTCAGCATATGACTCAAACGTGAGCGGGTTTTTCTTTTCAGGACGATTGAGCGTGATCGTGGCAACGTTGCCTGCTACTTGCCATAAGAAGTGTTGCGCCATA
>CAXTWV010000084.1:0-13167 GCA_964248005.1 uncultured Ktedonobacteraceae bacterium
TTAATATTGCCATTAAACCACGTTTCTGTATGGAAGAGTTTTTAGCGTTCGATTGGCGCACCGATTAAGCTGCCCCATTCGGTCCAGGAGCCATCATAGTTGCGTACATCGGGATAGCCCAGCAGGTAGTTCAAGGCGAACCATGTGTGGCTGCTGCGCTCACCAATACGGCAATAGGTGATGACCTCTTTATCCGGTGTCACACCCTTACCTTCATAGATGGCACGCAATTCATCAGCCGATTTGTATGTTCCATCAGGACCTACTGCGGTTGCCCACGGCACATTCGCGGCACCCGGAATATGTCCACCACGTTGCGCACCCTCTTGTGGCAGATTCGCAGGCGCAAGTAGCTCACCACTGTATTCGCCAGGAGAGCGAACGTCAATAAGAGCGACGTTGCTCTGCCCAACCGCACCAAGAACCTCATCACGGAGAATGCGGATTTCCTTGTGTGGTGTCTCGGCTTGATAGGTTGTTTGCTGATAGGATGGCACCTCTGTCGTGATCTCGCGCTTGTCCGCTAACCACTTGACGCGTCCACCATCAAGCAAGCGTACATCAGGATGCCCATAGTATTTGAAAATCCAGAGTGCCCATGTCGCGAACCAGTTGTTGTTGTCACCATATAAAACAATGGTGGTGTCTTTGCTAACACCCGCACTGCTCAACAATGCCTCTAAGTGCTCTTTGCTCAAAGGTGAACGCACAATCTGGTCTTGTAATTCCTTCTGCCAGTTGAAACCAACAGCACCAGGAATGTGACCTTGCTCATACGCGTTGGTATCGACATCGACCTCAATCAAACGGACCTTGGGGTCCTGCAAATGTGCCTCAACCCAATCGGCATCTACGAGTGCCTCTGGATGTGCATACCCTTTATTCTCTGCCATATTCATCTCTCCTAAACATGTAATGCTTGTTATGAAAAACCTTGTGAAAAAATATGTTATCGTTGTCTCTAAAGATGTGAAGGGGGGAATTTCTCATCTCATACAAATTGTCAGGTTACAGGACGAATCTTGCCATCATGCACGTCATAGATGAAGCCACTGATATCAATATCTTTGGCGATAAGTGGCGACTCTCTAAGGAATGCAACATCATCACGAACCGATTGTTCCAAGTTGCTGAATGGCAAAAAGTCGATGTTGTCCGCGCTTGTGTGCAAGTCTTGCTGTATCTTGGTTCGGATATCATCGTTGCTGAAGGTGAGCATGCCACATTCGGTGTGATGAATGACGACAATACTCTTTGTTCCAAGCAACTCTTCTGAAATGACAAGTGAGCGCAATGCATCGGCGGCTCTGCCACCCGCATTACGAATGACATGTGCATCGCCCTCTTCAAGACCAAGGGCACGTGCCGGGTCGATACGTGCATCCATACACACAAGGACTGCCACCTTACGAGCTGGCGGTAATGCTAAGTCACCCTTCTGGAATGTCGAGGCGTATTGTTCGTTTGCCTGCACAAACTCTTGCGCGACTGACATGAATCTGTCTCCTTTTTGCTTGATAGCAGCTATGAACAAGCTTGTCCATATCGTCATCGTCTCAATAGTCATAACAAACGGCATGTAAAAGATAATTCCCTTACGTTATGTAACAAGGCGATGTTTTGTGAGCATTAACCGTCTTATATCAACGATATCATATTTGCCATATGCTTTCAAGTTATTCTATACATTCTTTATGGTTATGTATTGTAGGGGTCTAATTCCATTACACCCTTGTCCCAATTGAAAATGTGGCACGGATTGATGCAACGTTTCAACATTCCTGCCAACATGGTTAATTGGGACGAGGGTGTAATGAATTAGACCCCTACATTTCCTTCGTCATAGAGAGAGGTGATATAGTTATGAGAAGAATTTATTTCTGCTTGCAATCATCCCTTGTGAGCATGTTCAGAAAGAGAGTCATAAGACATGTCTTCTCGTACATGGCAAACCCGCCTGGCGGTTGTTCGCCATACATCGTTTCTCTTAGGTATCTGTATCCTGACTATTCTGCTCACAGCGTGCGGTGGAAGCTCATCCTCGCCCACGAATGGTGCTCCAACCCTTGCTGCCAAGCAAGTGCTCACCTTTCCGAATGTGGGCACGACAGATATTGGTTATTTTGATCCAGCTAGTGGGCCGGATGCGAACTCTGCGCTTGCTATTAACATGATCTTTTCAGGTCTGGTGCGCCTAGACAAGAACTTGAACGTGATTCCAGATCAGGCAACGTGGCATATTTCTGACGATAAGAAAACTTATACTTTCAGCATCAAACCGAATATTACCTTCTCAGATGGCACACCTGTAACTGCGCAGATGTATGTGTATACATGGACGCGTGCGCTCTTGCCCGAAGTTACCTCACCGATTGCCTCATTTTTTGAAGCTCCCATTGTCGGTGCTGATGCAGTCGCTAATGGAAAGTCAAAGACGTTGAGCGGTGTCAAGGCGATTGACGATCATACATTACAAGTAACCTTGACCCAGCCTACGCCATATTTTCTTGAAGACCTCACCACCTCCGTCTTCTATGCGCTGAATCAGAAACTAATTTCGCAGTACGGGCAGAAGAACTGGACTCAGCATGCAGAGGGGACAGGTGTTGGAACAGGTCCATTCATGGTTAAGGCGTGGAATCACAACGCACAAATGGTACTTGTACCCAATCCGCATTATTATGGAAACAAGACAAAATTGACGGAAGTTGATATGATCTTCGTCAAGGGAAACGATACCGCGTTCAAAGCCTATAGCGCGGGTCAATATGCTTTTGTGTGGAACTTGACGCCTGAAGATCAACTACAGGCCAAGGGCTTGCAAGGTTTTATGCGTATGTCGCTATTGCAAACCGACCTGATGTTTTTTGATAGCTCACGTCCACCATTTAATAACGTTGCTGTCCGACAGGCGTTCGCGTATGCGATAGATAAGCCGACGTTGGTTCATGCAGTCCTGAAAGATTCCGTAACAGCGGCGCAGACGATCATTCCTCCTGGTATGCCGGGCTATCAACCCAATTTCGCGGGATTACCATTCGATGCCGCGAAAGCAAAATCGTTGTTCCAATCGGTCTATCCTGATGTGAGCAAGGCTCCCTCGTTTACCTTTACTTACCCTAGTTCGCAGGTGACACCAGACGAGGCGGCAGTATTGCAGCAGATGTGGCAAACAGCTCTTGGCGTGCAGGTCAAATTGCGTAGTGTAGAGTTAACTGCATACAATACCGAGACATCAGGCAATCGAACAAATCACACGATTCAGTTTGGCTTTACCCAATGGGGTGCGGATTTCCCCGATCCCTATGATTGGCTGACGCTGAATCTGACCTCAGGTGCCTCGAACAACAATGGAAGTTGGAACAATCCAACCTTCGATCAGACCGTTGCGAAGGCTGATACCTTGACGGGTAATGCGCGTATCGCGCTCTATAATCAAGCCGAGCAGATCGCCATCACCGACGTGGGTTGGTTGCCAATTGACCATCAGGCAGTCGCGGCAGTAATTCCATCATGGGTACATGGTGTCACGCTCAACGCGAATGGTCTATACTTCGATGATTGGTCAAACGTGTATCTCTTGCAACATTAATGTAGGGACCGATTTATCACGTCCTTGTCGCCCATTGCAATATTTAGGGTGTGTTGAAATGCTTCTCAACATCCTCCAACATTTATTAATTGGGCAAGGACGTGATAAATCGGTCCCTACATTTACCTTTTCACACCTCTAATATAACGAACTGTTACCGTACCAACGAGACAATAGACAATTGCCATACCGAAGAGTAATTGGAAGCCTATGATGGGATGCCCACTTTGTGTGAAATGGTCAAGCAGAGGACCCCCTATAACAGGCGCGATGACTTGTGGCAACGATTGTGAAATATTCCATACTCCCATGTCACGTGCATAATTTTTGTGTGATGGTAACACGTCAGCGACTAAGGCCCAATCGACGCTGATATACGCACCGTAGCCGAGGCCAAAGATAGCTCCGGCGGCAAGCACAATGGGCAGCGAGTGCGTCACGATGAAGATGAGGCCAACCATAGCCATAAAGCCGCCCGAAAAATAGACCATGCGTTTGCGTCCAAAACGGTCTGAGAGCCAGCCAGCCGCGAGTGCGCTAATCAAACTGGTGATTGATAAGATAATGATGAAGTTTGTTGTTTGTGTCTCTGGATGTGGCGTTCGTACCGCATCACGCATATAGAATTGCAGAAAATCTTGTACCGTGTAAATGCCAAGTGTCATGACCAGCCGCGTCAACAGGACCCAGGCAAAATCGGGATCACGGCGCGGATTAAAATCGAAAAGGCGTAAGATGCCAATCGTGGCGATAACCTCTAAGACAACTTGCTGTACATCTGTGTTGATCGAGATGTTGCCAATATGTAGACTATTCCATAACGTCATCAAGCCCCAGAATACACCTATAGTGAGGAGCGTACCTAAAATAGTAATTAGCATTTTGCGCGTGAGCCATGCGTGCCATGTGGGTGCTATCAGAGGCGGAAGAAGCAATGCTTGGCTTTCCTGTTCTACATTGCTATGAGATATACTGTCACGTTCTTTGACCGACACAACCGTAATCGCCATCATCACCATCATCACTGCAATAATGATGCCGTAGGTCAGCCATAACCCTTGTTGATAGGCTGATGCTGGTTTAGATGCGTCGATAAAAATACCTGCGACAATCACGCCGCTAATTGAGCCTACGGTCGCAAGCAGTCCCATCACGCCTGATGCCAGACCCCGTTGTTCTCTCGGCACGATATCAGGTAGTAGAGCGTGAAATGGAGCTGTTGCTGCGTTATTGGAGAATTGAATCACGGCGTAGGCCACGGCGAGTGAGACAATATCGCGTGCGAGAGCCATCCAGACGAGCGCACCGATATTGACGAGTGTTCCAAGCAAAATATAGGGACGGCGACGCCCAAAGCGTGCGAAACGTCCTCGTGTCTCATCGCTGAGCATGCCAAAGAGTGGATTGGCAAAGAGCGAAATAAACGCGCCAGGAACCAGGATAAACGCAAGTGCTTCACCCTGTTGTAATGTACCGACGAGTTTAAAGACCTGACTGGGCAGAATAATAATTCCGAGTGCTGACCAGTGAAAGTTAAGCGCGAACCAGAAAATGCTGATGGAAACTATCTGTAACCAGCGCAACTTAGGGAGAAGAATTGCCGTCTTTTCTGGTGGCAGCAATCCCTCCTTCTGGAATTCTCCCTGTTTTATAACAGCCATGTTATGCTGTTCCTTTCGAGAAACAATGTGGGCATGTTAGGGAGAATACAGTATATTTACGCGTTACGCTAGTGTCATATGCACTATATACCCTTTTGTCTCATTAGGGACGAGGAGGACCTTTATGATACGGGCTTCAGCTCCATCTGCTCACTCTCCATAGATTGCTGAACCTTATTTCTATTCCTTCGCCACGGCCAGCCCACCTGTACGCAGAGATAGCACAGCACGGAGAAGAAAAGAGAGATAATCGTGATGTGGAGTAGTGTGGCGAGGAGTTGACCACTTGTGAAGACATTTATCATACCGCTTATGGCTTGAAGCGTGATTAAGATGAACGCCCACCATGTACCGATCACAAGATCACGGCGTCCACGGTAGTTGCGCACGACAACGATCAGGACGGCAAGTACAAATAGCCACAGCGACGAAGCGGCGTAGCGATGAAGTACCTGGATACCTGCTAGAGAGGTCAGATTGGGAAAATAGGTCGTCCCACATCCCACCACTTGCTGACCACAGGCCGCAACCGCTCCAGCATGTTCCACTAACGCACCCGTATATACGACGATATAGGTAAGAGCAGCTAGACCCCACAAGGCATATTGTAGGCCCTTCTTATCAAGGGGCGGTTCCGCATAACGCTGTTGCGTTTGCCCATGCAGTTGATAGAGGCGAATCGTGAGCAAGACAACACTGGCAAGCGCAATTAAGGAAAGGCCGAAGTGGACGGAAAGCAACCAGAGCTTGATATATGTCCCTTCATATACAACGGTGAGCGCACCCAACGCACCTTGCAAAATAACGAAGAACAGGCTCATAAAGCCAAAGAGCTTAGCACGGAAATCTTTTCTATACAGGAACCACGTTCCCGCCGTCAATGCGACTACCAGGAGTCCATCAATGCTTGATGTGACGCGATGACTATACTCGATCAAGCCCGCAACGGTGATGGTGCCAGGGATGATTTGTCCATGACAAAACGGCCAGGAATTGCCGCAGCCTTGTCCTGAACCCGTATTTGTCACAATCGATCCCATAACCAGAATGACATATGAGCTAATCGAGGTGATGATCGCAAGTATTCTCAAAAGACGATGACTATTCATAATTTTGCTTCTCCAAGCAGATTGTACGTATATACAATTCTATCCTATAGGATGATAACTGAACTTTCGTGAGATGTCAAAGAGAGAAAGAATAGTATGCAAAACAGGGAAACGCTCTTTGGAGCGTTTCCCTGTTTTGCATACTATTCTTTTAACTTGTAACCCTTTTCATCTCCTGTTATCATATTACGGAGGAGATATCGGAAAGGCTGTTATGTATGAACGTAGGATCGAACTTCTGGCTGACTGCCTGGAACTGGCAGCCATCAATTATACTTGGCACTATTGCTATCATCTGCTTATATTTGTATGGCGTAGGGCCTCTGCGCGTAAAATATCATCTTGCTGATGAAGTAAAGACGAGTCAGGTTGTTGCGTTTCTGCTCGGCGTCAACGTGATTTTCTGGACGCTCTTCTCGCCTCTGGATAAGTTGGCAGACGATTATCTTTTTAGCGCACACATGGTACTCCACCTGCTCTTATCCTTTGCGGGTGCGCCCTTGATGGTGTTGGGTATTCCTGGTTGGCTGATTGCACCGCTCCTGCGTAACCGCGTTATCCTGCGAATAGGCCAATTTTTCACTATGCCTGTACTGACGGGTGTGCTGTTCAATGCCAATCTCTGGTTCTGGCATGCACCTCCTATTTATAACGCAATGATCGTCAACTTACCCTTGCATATCGTGTCGCATCTGCTCTTTATTACAACGGGTGTGTTGTTCTGGTGGCCTGTCCTTAGTCCTATGGAGGAAGGCTTACCTCCGCTCTCTATCGGTAAAAAGATGGCCTATCTCTTCTTTAGCGATATGCCAATGGTCCTACTAGGAGCGGGCTTAACCTTTGTACCACCACTCTACGAGCGTTATATTAATGCCCCTCATATTTGGGGGCTTTCACCGGAGACCGATCAACAGCTAGCTGGCCTACTGATGTGGATTCCCGGCAGTATCTTCTTTATCGTCATCGTCAGTATTCTCTTTATACAATGGATGCAAGCCCAGGACGCTAAACAGCGTGCCGAAGAAGCCGCTCTTTATGATGATGACGAAGAGATCGAGATTGAACGCGAAACTGGACAAGCGAAAATAGTATAGCTACTGTGCAGAATTTTTGCATTGACTATGTTACAATATGCTCAACCGAAATAGGCTAAAAGGAGTGTCAGGTCATGCATCTCAATGAACTGTTACAAGAAAAGCGCGAAGACATTCTGCGACTAGCAAAAGAATATGGTGCATATAATGTACGTGTCTTTGGCTCTGTCGCACGCGGCGAAGCTGACGAGAAAAGCGATATTGACTTACTGGTGGATATGGAGCGGGGGCGTAGTTTGCTTGACATGGGTGGGTTACTCATGGACCTACAGGACATGCTTGGTTATAGCGTAGATATAGTGACTGAGCACGGACTACGAGAACATATGAAAGATAATGTTCTAAAAGACGCCGTACCGTTATGAGAAATACATCTGAGCGATTACGAGATATTCAAAGATCTATTCAGAACATATCAAAGTATACCTCTCAAGGACGAAATTCGTTTGATGAAAACGAACTAGTTCAGATGTGGGTTATTAAACATTTAGAAATTATTGGTGAGGCGGCACGAGCAATTCCACAGGATTTTAAGGAAATCCATCCCTCGATTCCGTGGAAGCAAATTAATGGTATGCGCAATATCCTTATACATACCTACTTTGGAGTTGACAACGATGTTGTATGGACGGTTGTAGAGGAATTTTTACCTACTCTAAAGGCATTTGTAGATGATTTTTTAGATCAGGCGTAATCAATAAAGATGGACATGTTTATTATTTTAGTAGGAAGGTATTCAGGTTCCTGTAAGGTCGCATCCTGAAACTGCAAGCCTTTTGTCAGTCGCTCTTGGTAGATTACCAAATAGTAATATGGAAAAATATCGCATTTCGTATGCTATTTTCTTTCTACGGTTTTCTTTAATCCATGTACTTACTGTACTCGTTAGGAGATCAGATGTGAGGAAGTCTTTATTTCGCAATCCAAGACCTTGGATGATGCTATTCACAGGTATCTTGTTCGCGTTTTTCCTGGTCGCATGCGGTGACGATTCTCCAGCTCAATATGGTCCACATACCGTCCTGAATACATCAGGACCTGTAGCGGACAGTGAGCGGTTCCTGTTCTACATCATTCTAGGTATCGCTACCACAATCTTCGTGATTGTCGAAGGCGTACTTATCTACTCGATTGTACGCTATCGCAGTAGACCTGGAATGGCCGAACCGCGCCAGAACCATGGCAACCTGCGTGTCGAGGTGCTATGGACAGTTATCCCAGCCCTTATTCTGTTTGTCATTCTTGGCGTCACGATTCGGGGCTTGTTCCAGGTATCGACAGTACCACAGGATAAGAATGCTATTACCGTTGAGGCCGTTGGGCATCAGTGGTGGTGGGAGTTCTACTATCCGCAGTACAATATCACGACAGCAGACTCGCTACACGCACCTGTGGGCACCGTTGTGAACGTAGAATTGTACTCGAACAATGTCATTCACAGTTTCTGGATCCCAGCTTTGACTGGCAAGACCGACGACATTCCAGGCCATAACAATACAAAGTGGTTTAGTGCTGATAAGACAGGCGTCTACTATGGTGAATGTGCTGAGTTTTGTGGTGCGCAACATGCACATATGGCCTTCAACGCGGTCATAGACACGAGAGATGATTTCAATACATGGGTCACGACGCAGCAACAGGCAGCGGTGGCACCTGCAGCTGGAAGCCTGGAAGCGGCGGGTGCCAAGATTTTCAACGGCGTCTGCACAACCTGTCACGGTATTGTTGGACATGGTGCCACCGGTAACGATAATAAATATATTACGGGGTACCAAGACCCTAGAGTTGCCTGTGACGATCCTAATAAAGCATGTCTTGTTGGGCCAAATCTAACACACTTTGCGAGTCGCAACCTTATTGCAGGTGGTGTCCTGATACACAATCGTGATCAGTGTTTGGACCCGAATAATCTGACAAATTGTAATCTGGCAAAATGGCTTGCCAATCCGCAAGGCATTAAACCGGGCAATGATATGGTTGTCAATCTAACATCTGACCAAATTAAAGACTTAGTAGCGTATCTGGAGACGCTCAACTAAACGCCCTATCCGCCCCAACACATGGGGCGGACTAGACCTCGGAGGATTTTGCCAATGGCAACCCAGACTATTATTGAGAGTCCATCGAGAGTAGTTCGCCGAAAGAGTTTCAGCGAAACCTACATTGGCGAGTGGATTACAACGACCGACCATAAACAGCTCGGTATCATGTATCTCGTTACAGGCTTTTTCTTCTTTATGGTTGGCGGCATGGAAGCTCTTCTGATTCGCACGCAGTTGGCGGTGCCAAATGGACATGTGTTGACTCCTGAAGAGTATAATCAGGTCTTTACCATGCATGGCACTACCATGATTTTCTTGTTTGTTATTCCGACGCTCGCCGGCTTTGGTAACTATATTGTGCCGCTCATGATTGGTGCGCGTGATATGGCCTTTCCGCGTTTGAACGCGTTTGGCTATTGGGTGCTCTTCTTTGGTGGTATCTTCTTGCAGTCCAGTTTCTTGTTCAATTCGGCACCAAATGGTGGCTGGTTTATGTACGCTCCACTGAGCGAACTACAATCCGGTTGTGGCGGCCTTCATGCCGTTGCTTGTACGCCGGGTGCCAACTCTGACTTCTGGCTACTTGGTACACTGATGCTTGGTATCTCGTCAATTGCCGGGTCGGTAAACTTTGTCGTTACCGTCCTCAAGTTGCGTGCCCCAGGTATGAGCATTAACCGTATGCCGCTCTTCACCTGGATGATTCTGGTGCAGGCGTTCTTGTTGCTCTTCGCGTTGCCAAGCTTGACTGCTGCAAGCGTTCTGCTGCTGCTAGACCGCCATGCTGGTACACACTTCTATGTTGCTCAGGCTGGCGGCGACCCACTGTTGTGGCAGCACCTGTTCTGGTCCTTTGGACATCCAGAGGTGTATATTCTTATTCTTCCAGCCTTCGGTATCATCTCTGAGGTGTTGCCAGTCTTCTCTCGTAAACCGATCTTTGGGTATACATTTATCGCATGGTCCGGTGTGGCTATCGGCTTTCTGAGCTTTACCGTGTGGGCACACCATATGTTTGCGGTTGGTTTGCCACCTATCGCGCAGGCGTTCTTTGCCTCAAGTACAACCTTGATTGCAATTCCAACCGCGGTTAAAATCTTTAACTGGATTGGTACGATCTGGGGTGGTAAGATTGTGCTCAGGGCACCAATGTACTTTGCGCTTGGCTTCATTGGTATGTTCTTGATTGGTGGCTTGAACGGTGCCGCGCTTGCCGTTGTGCCCTTTGACTACCAGATGACCGATAGCTACTTTGTGGTATCGCACATACACTATGTGCTCTTCGGCGGTACCGCGCTTGGTATCTTCGCGGGTTTCTATTATTGGTTCCCCAAGATGACAAACAGGTACTTGAATGAGGGACTCGCACAGTGGCACTTCTGGCTGACACTGATTGGCCTCAATCTAGCGTTCTTCCCAATGCACATTCTTGGCCTGCTTGGTATGCCACGTCGCTACTACACTTATCCAAGTACTGTCGGCTGGAATGAACTGAACCTATTGGCGACGGTTGGTGCCTTCATCATTGCAATCTCGGTACTCGTGTTCATGTACAACGTCATAGTCACCTTGAAAAGTGGCAAGGCCGCGGGTAGTGATCCGTGGGATGCCTTCACACTCGAATGGGATACCACGTCGCCACCAAAGAAATACAATTTCCTGGAAATTCCTGTTGTGCGTAGTCGTCGCCCATTCTATGACAAGAAGAATCCAGAGATTGCTGACTGGCATACTGTTACACACTAGTAGGGACCGATTTATCACGTCCTTGTTGGTGGTCAGTTGCCACAAGGACGCGATACGCATTCTAACAAATTAATAAGGATACGTCACCTGTAGGGACCGCTTTATCACCTCCTTGTTTAGGCGTCGTAAGGCCAGAAGGACGTGATAAAGCGGTCTCTACAGGTGACGTATATTGAAAATAAGATGGTGAACGCAGACGTTTCAAAAAAGAGGTCTATAGTGTCTCAAGAGCAAAAAGATAGAGTCCAACAACAAGATACTGCGCAGATAAAAAACGAGGGAACTCAAGACGCCTCTGCTCCTGAGTCGAGTGTAAAAGAAAGCGAAGTCTACATCGACGTTCCTGGAGCGTCGGGGAAGAAGCGTAAAAAGAGGAAATTTCGCGAACGGCTTGTTTACGAGTCTGAAATCAGCCCGAAGCCGAGCATTTGGCCTCTTGCACTTGCTTTCGCTGTTTCTTTATTGCTCTTCGGGTTAATCTATAATGTGTACTTTCTAGTCATTGGGACTGTTCTCGTTATCGTCTGCGCTATGGGTTGGGTTTTAGAGCGTCAAAAGGCATGATACGTAGCATACATATGACACGTATCATCAAGATAGGGAGTTTGTTATGAGTACCGCTCACGGCGAACAAGTAAGAATACTTGAAGAACACGTTGGTGAGGTAGGACGAGGCATCAATTGGTGGGGCATGATGTTCTTCATCGCCTCCGAAGCGTTGATCTTCGCCAACCTGATTGCCGCGTATCTCTACCTGGAAATTCGCAGTACTAGCCAGAAAAACTTTTGGGTATTGCCCAGTGGTGAGCATCTCGATTGGAGATATCCGCTTTTTAATACTGCTGTGCTGCTCTTAAGTAGTGTACCAGTTATTTGGGCACGTGCAAGCATTGTAAGAGGCAACAAGCGCAATCTTGTGCTTGGTTTGTCTGCCACGATTGTCATGGGTCTCATTTTCCTGGGTGGACAGGTCTACGAATACATTGGCCTTTTTGGTGAACATTTTAGCCTTGGTTACAGTACCTTTGGCTCTGCTTTCTTCACTCTGACAGGTTTTCACGGCCTCCACGTTACTATCGGTGTACTTTTCCTGACAGTCTGCCTCATTCGTGCTATTCGTGGTGATTTCACCGACAAGAAGCATTTTGCGGTAGAAGCGGGCGAAATGTACTGGCACTTTGTCGATCTTGTCTGGGTTGTCGTGTTCAGCACCGTTTATCTGTTGCCCCTATTACGAGGTTAGTATAAAAAGTAAAATGCTTCTCTATGAGGTGACGCGTTATAGCGCGTCACCTCATAGAGAAGCATTTTACTTTTTACCCGTCTTCACCTCTTCGCGCCTCTTAGAGGTGTATGATATTTGGAATGTCCCTGCCTTAGCAATTGTTTTCATATATGATACAATTTCTATGAGCAACAATGCAGTGATATAAGACAACAAGCATAGAATCGAAAGGACTGTAGGGATGAAAGAGGTAACGCGCAGAAGTGGGTCTGTGGTTGCGGTTCGTCGTGAGGGTTCGCGTCGCCAAAGAAGACGAGTTGTAACCCACTGTTCCATCTGCAATGGACGAATCTGGTTTCATCCCTTGCGTGTTATTGAGCCGGAAGGAGTGCCAGAGCCACGTCTCACATGGGCACTATGCAAGCCGTGCTATCATGCTTTAGTTGAAGAGATGCGCGTCTCACCGGTGCGCTCTCCACTACGTCTGCGCGTCGCCATCGGTATTGTTGCCTCCGAGCGCTGGCCTCAAGCATACACAACACGAGTACGTATGTACCTTGCGGACCGTAGGCTCATGGTTTTTATCGCTGTCGGCCTCATTGTCACCATGATTATTCACCTTGCTATTCTTGTGGCTATCGCCGGACTACACTAAATAATAGAAAAGAGCCTCAATGAGGAGAAGTAACCCAAATAGG
>CAXTWV010000084.1:13177-16420 GCA_964248005.1 uncultured Ktedonobacteraceae bacterium
AAAAAAAACTCCATTTCATTATTTACACAACACAATATTCGTCTTTTTCTCTTTTTTGCCCCTCTTTTCTATTATCAAACCTTGACCCTTGCGTTAGAATATGAAAGAGCCAATATACATAATCAAAGAAGAGATGGGATGGGCTATTTTCAATGCATTCAGGCGATGGGGATGGGCATGTAGATATCGTATTTCGTGATAGCGTGCCAGCAGGTTTCACTCAAGAATATCATGTACTTGCGGAGGTCGCTGCCAACATGAGCAGTGGCTTACTTTTGCTTACGCAACAGGAACAGATCAGTTATTCTAATAGCAGTGTCTTACGACTCTTAAATATTGGGAAAAGTGATCTGGTAACAGCGCAAAGCTTTGATGTGCGTAAGCACCTGCTCTCTATTGCCTCAGATCCCACACTTGCTCAGGGCGAGATTGATCGTGTGTGGAACCATCCTGACCAAGAATACTCAACCGATATAGCTGCACTCTCAGACGCCACTGTGCGTTGGCTCCGCGTTCATAGCTTCCCTGTTCGTGATGATCTTGGGCGTTTGCTTGGACGCGGTATGCTCTTTGATGATGTTACTCTTGAACATTCGGTAAGCGAAGGGCGTAGCGAAACACTTGCTCTTGCTGCCCATGAACTCAAGACGCCACTTGCGATCATTAAAGGGTGTGCCACGACGCTGCTTGGTAGTTCAGCGCGTTGGGACCCTGCTATGCAGCGTGAGATGCTACAGATGATTGATACGCAATCTGACCGCCTGTACGATGTACTGAATACGCTTTTGGATGTCTGGCGACTCGATGCGGGCACACAAGACTTGCATCTTGCACAGGTGCATCTACCAGAACTATTGCGGCAACTCGTCGAACGCTGGCAAAAACGTGTTGTAGACCACCGCTTTCAACTGTATGTTGCGTCAGACGTTCCTACTATTATCTGCGACGCGCCACGTATCGAGCAAGCCATCCATCATCTTTTGAATAACGCGGTTGCCTACTCTGCTGCTGGTTCGTCAATTGCCATCGGTGTCGAGACAAACGATGTCGAGGTACGCATAGGTATCACTGATGAGGGTATCGGTATCGCACCAGAACATCTTGACCGCATTTTTGACCGTTTCTATCGTGTGCAGAATGACGAGGAGAAGCCAAGTGGGAGCGGTCTCGGCCTCTCAGCAGCACGCGCGACCGTTGAAGCGCATGGTGGCAAAATTTGGGCTGACTCTCTCGGCAGTGGTCAAGGGACTACATTCTACTTTACCTTGCCATTGTCGCCCCGTATGCCCACAACAACACAAGCACAGACCGCACTCAAAAATATTTCGTCTCTGCAAAACGCTGTACCAGCACCACAGAAACTTCGTACACAGGCGTTCAAGCAAGATAAACGTGTGCGTGTACTTCTCGCTGAAAGTGATGCACGTATGACACGCTACCTGCGCAACAATCTGGAAGAGCAGCAGTATCGTGTGCAGACGGTGAGTCATGGTGTACAATTTCTGCGCCAACTCGATCTTGAGGAGCCAGATGTAATCCTGCTTTCGACGCGTCTCTCTGATATGAGTGGAATCGAGTTGCTGCAACGCCTGCGTGAGTTCTCACAACGTCCTGTTATTATGTTGTGCGAGAACTGCGATGAGGATGAGCGCGTGCAACTCTTCGATCTAGGTAGTGACGATCTTGTGATGAAGCCCTTTGGTATGAAAGAACTGCTCGCGAGAGTTCGTGCTTTGTTACGTCGTCAGTCTGCGTTGCCAGAGCAAGCACAGACACAAGCCATCTTTACCACAGGTGATCTCATTATCGACTACGCACAGCATATCGTCACTGTGCAAGATCGCGTTGTACAACTGAGTCGTACCGAGTACAAGTTGTTAAGCACACTGGCACAAAATGTCGGTATGGTCGTCACACACGAATTATTGCTAGAGAAAGTGTGGGGACCTGAATACAACCGTGATATCGACTTCATCTGGGTCTATATTAGTCGCCTGCGCCGCAAAGTCGAAGCTGACTCACGTCATCCTAAGTATATCCTTACTATCCCTGACGTTGGTTATAAGCTAGCAAAATTGTAGCGGCGGCATGACAGGGGCAAGCCCTGTCACTACCATACTTCGCGCCACGGCGTGGCTTGCTACGTCAGTCCATGTATAGTAGTGACAGGGCTTGCCCCTGTCATGCCACCTCTAACGCTGATAAATACCCTACTGTGCCTACCTTACCTTTTGTTCAGGTGGTTGTAAGGAATAGTCTTCTTCCGTTAAATACAGCGCAATGTCTATCTTCTATGCTTCCATCAAGCGAGAAACGAAACATATTAGTACCACGGAGATGTTCATGTCGCAAGGGAAGAAGCCCATTGTACTGCTTATAGAGGCGGATGCATCACTACGCCGACTTATCGCGCTTGGCTTACAACATCGGAATATGGATGTTGTCGAAGCGGGTTCTCTTGTACACGCACTTTCTGTAGCGACTGCGGACCTGCTCATTATTGATGTAGATAGTGGCATCCATAGTGATTGGTCATTACTTGCTAACATTCAAAATTCCCCATCCTTTGCGACTGTTCCTACAATTGTGCTTGCGTGGGAACAACTTCCAGTACGACATACCTCTGCTATAGCAACCCAAACACAAGTTACATGGCTTACAAAGCCATTCGATGCCCGTATTATGCAGAAGAGTGTTGACCAATTGCTTACTGTACGTGCGGCAAAAGAGGCCGCGGTGCTTGCTCAGGCAGAAGCAATACTATTAGCTACCTATAAGACGCAAACGCCGCCAAGTATCTGGCCCATCATCACTGCTATCGGCCTCCTCATCGCCTTCATAGGAATGCTCCTACAGGTCGCCGTCACGCTTCTAGGTGTTCTGATTGTGATTGTCGCGCTCCTATGGTGGACATTGGGCGCGAAGCCTGCACATAGGGCTGTTTCGTTAGGGTGATACTGTTCAAATAAAGAGAATGCTCTATAAATACACAACGGACGCCCACAAGGGGCGACCCTACTATACGACGGTGTGCAGAGCACGCAAGAGGATAGTATAGTAGGGTCGCCCCTTGTGGGCGTCCGTGGGTCCCCGAATAGAACCCGATTGCGCTTATTTGAACAGTCTTGCCCCTTGTGGGCGTCCGTGGGTCTGCATCCAGTAAGTACATTGCACTTTTTTGTGCTTCTTATGCTTGAGTCACCAAATCCCCAGGTTGTTCGTGTACTTCATGTCTATAAAACA
>CAXTWV010000085.1:0-16233 GCA_964248005.1 uncultured Ktedonobacteraceae bacterium
TGAGTGTGCGGCTAGCCGCACACTCACGCTCTTTTTATTTCGTTCATCACTTTACAGTTTTTGTACTTCGTGTTGGAGCCTTCCGCGTTGTTGTGCTTTTAGTCCCTGTACGACTTGTCTTCGCTCGCGTTGTCGTGCGCTTACGGGTTGTCGTGGTTCCATTACTTGCAGCTTTGGTACGCGTTGTGGTAGCACGGCGTGTCGTCGTTTTCGGTACGAGCACATCGTACACTTCTTCCTCTGTACCTTTCACTTGAACAGCTTTCTTACGTGTTGTAGTTGTACGTGCGGGCTTTTTCTCACTATCTTGCGTCGGCTTAGCCTCCGCAGCGCGTTGTGGCACAATTACCTCGTTATAGCACACTGGCTCTTGTCCAGCTTTGGGAATGACCATCAGGCCACCACAATTTGGACATAGGTCAGTTACTGGTTGCTCCCATGAGGCAAAGGTACACGTTGGATAGTTAACACATCCATAGAAGATACGCTTTTTCTGCTTCGTCTTGCGCTCTACAAGATCGCCACCGCATACAGGACACAATGCCCCCGTTTTGTTGACAAAAGAGCGACGATAGCTGCACTCAGGAAACGTTGAACAAGAAAGGAAGCGTCCAAAGCGACCAGTGCGGATAACCAATTTATTACCACAATCTGGGCATAGCTCATCGGTCTCCTCTACCGGCTTCTGCACGCGGTTCATCTCGGCTTCGGCCTTCTCCATAGTCGTTTTGAAGTCGCTATAAAAGCCATGCAAAAACTCTATCCAGGAACGGCGTCCCTCTTCCACATCGTCCAGTTTACGCTCCATGTCGGCGGTAAAACTGGTATCAACGATATTTGGAAAGTGCTTATTCATCACTTCGTTCACGGTGGTCCCCAACCAGGTTGGTACAAAACGGCGTTGCTCTTGATCGACATAGCCACGATCCTGAATTGTGCTCAGGATTGGAACGTAGGTACTTGGACGCCCAATACCCTGCTCTTCCAATTCTTTAATCAGGCTTGCTTCTGTGAAGCGTGGAGGTGGCTGTGTGAAATGCTGCTCTGGCTTCAACTGGTGCAAATCAAGTGACTCGTTCACCGCCATAACTGGCAACAGACGCTCGTCTTCCTCACGGGGCCATACTGCATAGAAGCCCTGGAACTTGAGATTGGAGCCTGTCGCACGGAATACGTATTGTTTCGCCACAATGTCAGCACGCACGGTGTCAAAGATGGCAGGTGTCATAAAGCTTGCCACAAAGCGTCGCCAGACAAGGTTGTACAATTTAAACTGATCAGGTGAGAGATATTGCTTGACGACCTGTGGTGTTAAGGTCACATCCGTGGGACGAATAGCCTCGTGTGCGTCTTGTGTGGTCGCCTTCGCCTTGCCAACTCTGCCGGAACCGACATATGGTGCGCCAAACTCACTACCAATGTACTCTTTCACCTTGCCCTGTGCCTCATCGGAGATACGCGTTGAGTCGGTACGCATATAAGTGATTAATCCCTGGTGCCCACGCACACCTAATTCAATACCTTCGTACAATTGTTGTGCCAAGCTCATCGTCTTTTTTGGTTTGAAGTATAGTCGCACCGAGGCGTCTTGCTGTAACGTACTAGTTGTGTACGGTAGGTAAGGTTGGCGTCTCTGCTCCCGTTCTTCATACTTGAGAATGCTGTACGTTGCATCCTTCAGTTCCGCAAGAATCGTATCTGACTCCTCCTTAGAAGTGATTTTGATACGTCCTTTTTCAGTTTTTGCGGCACCATTTTGAGAAGCTACATCCCCTTCTGTGGCCTGTTCATTTGTGTTGAACGCATTGATGTCTTTCAAACGTGTGATGAGAGACGCCTCAAAGGTTTGTTCCTGCTTCTGCTTACTAAGTAGGGCTGTGATGCTCCAGTACTCTTCTGGCACAAAAGCAGTTATCTCGGCTTCGCGGTCACAAATTAGACGTAAGGCAACAGACTGCACGCGACCAGCACTGGTGCCAGACTGAATACGGCGCCATAGAAGTGGACTAATTTTGTAACCCACCAGCCGATCCAGGACACGTCGCGCTTGTTGTGCATTGAACAGGTCCTCGTCTATCTCACGGGGCTTCCTGATCGCTTCTTGCACGGCACTCTTTGTAATCTCGTTAAAAACGGCTCGATGCGGATTTTTTAGACCAAGCGCGTTTTTCAATGACCACGCGATAAACTCACCTTCGCGGTCAGGGTCAGGAGCAAGATAGACCTGATCGGCCTTCGCGGAGGCGACACGCAATTCTTCGATCAGCTTATCTTTTTTCTCAATATTTTCATATGTCGGTGCAAAGTCTTTGCGTGTGTTGACGCCAAGACCCTTCTTAGGCAGGTCCATGATGTGGCCCATCGAGGCACGTACCTCGAAGTCGCGTCCAAGAAATTTTTCAATTGTTTTCGCTTTTGCAGGCGATTCTACGATTACAAGCTTTTTTGCCATCAAACCTACCTAATCCTTGTTATGTATCACAACCCTTTATTGTTGAGTATGTATTTCTAGTGTTAGCATAACATACTCTGACAAGAGGTTCTTTCACAATAGGTAACAGAAAAGATACGGGAAAAATTTCTTTTTGAAGCATAACATAGATATGCAAGTATTTCATTGTGCTAGCCCGCTTGACCCATCCATGCTTGCGTGCTATGCTGCAAGTATAAGAGAGAATTGATGGGTTATTTTCAGAGAGGCATTATGCGCAAATATAGGTCGTCCCGTTCAAGCATAAAAGATACACAAGAACAACCTATGCAAATAAAAAGAACGATATCTGATACCAATACCCGTATATCGACATCCAAGAAACTTCGTACATCCAATTCCAATTCATGGCGTGCCGGGTTAGCAGTTGTGTTGGGAAGAACGGCGGGCGCGATTAGCCGACGGATACACCTTGGTGGTGGTACAAGTATTGTGGGCGTGGTGGCGCAACGCATCTATCCACCAATTGTTGAACATCTGGCACGACAATTGGAGCACGGTAGCCTTGTGATTACAGGCACAAATGGGAAAACGACTACCAGCAGTTTTATCGCAGCCATTCTACGCGATGCCGGATTACGCGTCTGGCAAAACAGAGAAGGCTCGAACCTCATGCGCGGTGTCGCAAGCTCGCTCGTTATCCGTGCATTGCCAAGTGGACGCCTACGACGCTCAGGCAAAGCCGTTGCTGTCCTGGAGATCGACGAAGCCGCGTTACCACAAGTAGTACGTGCTATTTCGCCACGCGTTGCAGTCTTCACAAATCTTTTTCGCGATCAACTTGATCGTTATGGCGAAGTTGACAGCGTGATTACCTATTGGAAGCAGGCAATAGCCATGCTTTCAACAGAAACAACGCTCGTCCTGAACGCCGACGATCCCTCGGTTGCCTATCTTGGTGCATCTTTTACAGGACGTGTCTTGTACTATGGCATTGACGATCTGGCACTAGAGAGCATACAGCAGCAAGACGTGACTACACGACACCAAGTCATGGATGCTCACACCTGCCCTCGATGCGGCAACGAATTTACCTATACAGCACGGTTTTATAGTCATATGGGACACTATTTTTGTCCTTCCTGTGGCTACACCCGTCCACAGGTGGATATACGAGCAACACAGGTGCAATCGGATACCTTTGATCGCTTACGGGTACGCATCAACGATACGACGACTAATCAGCAGCAAGAGGTTATTGTTCCCCTCCCTGGCATCTATAACGTCTACAATGCGCTGGCAGCCGCAACAACTGCCCTAGCAGCGAATATAGCGTGGGAGCCAATTGTAAGCGGTATTGAGCAATCAAAACCCGTGTTTGGACGTGGAGAGCGTATTCAGGCCGAAGGGCGTACTATCCGCCTCCTTTTAGCAAAAAATCCAACGGGTTTTAATGAGGTATTGCGTACACTTTTTAGTGAGAGTGTCCCACGGCACATTCTGTTCGTCTTAAATAATAACATCGCCGATGGGCGTGATATTTCCTGGATTTGGGATGTCGATTTTGAGCGATGCGTGGGACGAGTGCAAACACTTGTCGTCACCGGAGACCGCGCATTAGACCTTGCATTACGTCTAAAATACGCGGGTATAGCAGAGGATAAGATGATTATTGTCCCACCTGCTCCGCTTAGGTTAACACAAAAAGCTGAGACGCGTCGCCAAGTGCAGCAACGTCGTAGACAAGGCACTGTGCAGAACAACGAGGGGCTTGAGTCCTCAACACGTTCATTGTTTGGTTTGAAACAAGCGATTCGTGTCGCACTGAATAACGTACCGATGGGTGAAACACTGTTTATTGTTCCAACGTATACAGGGTTATTAGAAGTTCATCAAGAGTTAGAGCAGCGAGGCTTAACACCCCGCTACTGGGAAGGGAGAGAAGCGTAATGCAATATCTCGCCCAACCGCTGACACTCACGTTAGGACATTTGTATCCCGACCAACTCAACTTGTATGGTGATCGTGGCAACATTATTACACTACGCCAACGTTGTCAGCAACGTGGTATCACACTACGTGTTGTTGGGCTAGGTATTGGCGATGCATTGGCACCCGACGAGTATGATATGTTGTTTATCGGCGGTGGTCAGGACAAAGAGCAAGCACCTGTCGCACAGGATTTGTACGAGATGAAGGGCATCGGTCTCTGGGCTGCTATCGAAGATAATATGCCTGTACTAGCAGTCTGTGGTGGCTATCAGTTACTCGCACACTATTACCGTCCTGCGGAAGGACCTGATATGCGGGGACTCGGCGTCTTTGATGCATGGACAATTCACAAGGGCGCACGCGTACCACGTAGTGTTGGTGATGTGGCAATTAGCTGGAATGGTACGACGTTAGTAGGTTTTGAAAATCATGGCGGTCGTACCTATCTTGGCACCTCCAAGCCCTTAGGCAAGGTGTTAAAAGGTAGTGGCAATAACGCGGAAGATGGAACCGAAGGAGCAGTGTATCGCAATACCTTTGGAACATACATGCATGGTTCATTGCTACCCAAAAATCCACATTTTGCCGATCATTTACTAACGTTAGCATTACAACGCAAATATGGCGACCAGCTTCTTGCCAATGTAGAACCGACCGACTATACAGGGTATACAGGCAGAGCGACAAATGGTTCCACTCCTACGACCGTGATAAAGAACATAGAAGAGAACGGAAGTATACTCAAGCCAATAAATGACACATTGGAGTGGGAGGCACATGCTTCCCTACTCGAACAACTTGGCTTGTATACAGAGGCAACACGTACATTGCGAAATAATACAACACTGTCTACACGTACAGAACGGTAGGGACCGATGTATCGCGTCCTCTCGCACGAGCGAAGCAATGTGCGAGTTTTGGCATGAGAGGACGCGATACATCGGTCCCTACGAACACGGTTTTCATTCTTTGAGGTACCTGACATGAGTACAGATCGTTCATCAGCACGCTGCTCATTCTGCGGTCGCCATTCTTCCGAGGTTCAGCGTATGATCGCTGGACCAGGGGCGGCCTATATCTGTGATGCATGTCTTCAATTGTGTAATGATATTCTTGCGGACTCAACCCCTTTTTCAACACAGGCATTAGAACTTGCTTCGCGTCCACCTGTCGTTGTCGCTGCCCCCAACACACAAGAACGGCTCACACCTCCTATCCAACCACGCGAACCGCTACGCATCCTGACATTGGAAATGGAGCAGAAGCAGTATGATATGACGCTTATTCTGCACCAGATACGCTTCTATCAAGAACACTTCGAGTTGCGCTATCTCTGGATGCGCACACCGTTTCCTGCTGGCTTTGCCTTTGTGCCACGTATCATCTTCTCTTTGCAAGATTCAACGGGAACACAGTGGAAAGGGGAGCGTGGTGGCCTGTTGCTTGCACGGCCAGAACTGGCAAGCGGACCAGCTAACGCAGTATATCAAGGAACAGCACGTTTTCAACCATTGCCTTCACCTGAAGCACGCACGCTCACCATACGCGCAGTGGACCCACTTGCTCAATTTGAGGAAGAGGTTGTTCATCCCTGGCAATTTGAGGTAACATTACAAGTGATATAAATGCTATAAAAAATGCAAATTGCGTATGAACTGAGTTCATACGCAATTTGCATTTTTTATAGCATTCTGTCTACCTTGAAAAATAAGCTGCATCGTTTTCTCTTTCAGAAAACGAGAGAGGTAGTGTTAATCAAGAATAGATGAAAAAGGTTTTATTGAGTAATTGATATGTGCAAATATTTGTTTCATAAACATGAACATTATTTCACTTTGTGAGGTTACATATTCATATAATGTTCATCATTCAATGGTAATCTGATAGCAGTGCTTAAAGAAGCAATTTCAGTATCTATAACCGCGGAAGAAGGATGTGTGGTTTTCATGACAGAATTACCAAATGATCAACATATTACCTATCAATTACAACATCGTAAATGCGGCAAGGCGTCCTGTAGCACCTGTCGCAACGGTCACGGTCACGGTCCGTACTGGTATGCGTACTGGCGTGAGGGTTCTCGCCTACGTTCAGGATATGTAGGAAAAATCAGCCCAAACGAAACCGATGAATTGCTCAAGTCGAGTCATCAACAGATGGTAACACCCCCACTTGTTATACATGAGCGTGTTGAGGAAGCAGTACTTGTGTAGATAAATGGACAGTTAAGAACACACGGACAGAACACACGGACGCCCACAAGGGGCTACCCTACTATACACGCGTGCGTAGCACGTAAGAGCGTCGTATAGTAGGGTAGCCCCTTGTGGGCGTCCGTGGGACTTAAATAAGAAGAGTGACACAGATTTACAAAGAATGTGATACGATACTTTTATTACATTGTTTGTGATTGGGGGTATGGTATGAAGTGTCCATTTTGCGGCGGAACTGAGTCACGAGTCAAGGACTCGCGTGATATCGGTGATGCCGTGCATCGGCGGCGTGAATGTGAGCATTGTAAAGGCCGCTTTAGCACGTATGAACGGGTCGAGAAATTTCATCTCATGGTCATCAAACAAGACCAGAGACGTGAGCCGTTTGACCGCCAAAAACTGTATGTCGGTATTCGTAAAGCTTGTGAGAAACGTCCACTCCCCGCAGGCGAGATTGAGAACGCGGTCGAAGAGATCGAGCAAGAACTGTATCGCTTCGGTAAACAAGAGATACCGAGCAATGTTATAGGCGAGTTGGTGATGGAACACCTGCGACAGATGGATAAGATCGCATACATTCGCTTTGCCAGTGTGTATCGCTCATTTGGTGATGTTGAAACAATGTTTGAGGAGATACAAAGTCTGCTCAATCGTGATAAAACGGATTCGGGGTCACATTCATAGGAACGCGTGGAAATTTCCACGCGTTCCTATGAATGTGACCCCGAATCCGTTTTGCTTAGTCCTCAGCGCGTCCCTGCACTTTGCGCAAGCGACGACTAAGTGTAGCAAGTAGTTTGAGTCCAATATCGGGATGAGATTTTATGACACCCCGGAACTCCCATACGGGAAGCAACAGCGCGGTAACATCTTCTACAGCCGTGACGGTTGCGGAACGTGGCTGGTCATCCAGTAGAGCCATCTCACCGAGTGTCTCACCAGCACCAGCAGTATTAATCTCTTTTTCTGCTCCTTGCGCTCCACTTTGCTGTGTAATACTCACTTTTCCACTTTTTAGGATGTACAGACCAGAGCCACTATCACCCTGAGAAAATAACTTTGTACCTGCGCTATAGGTACGCTCCTGGCTACTTTTAGCAAGTGTTTGTAGCTCTTTCTTATCCAGAGATGAGAAGAGTTCTACATGGGCCAACGTATCTTCGTTCACAGTACCACTCCTTTGACAACATACAAATGATTTCGACGTATATTACAGGAAGGACAAGTTACACATATTTTATCACACCTACTACAGAAAAGCAGGGAGGAACCAGGGTGCCCGCAAGGGGAACTCTTTTGACTTTACAGACCATAACAACTACAATAAAACAGAGACAACAAAGAGAAATCACACTCATCCCTGGGAAGAGTTAAGGACAGAGCTATGACGACACCGGATAAAGAGAAAGACCGCCAGCAAGCAGAAAAACGTCTGCAAACAGGGCTAGAAGCATACAACGATGGGAATTTAGAGAAGGCAAGCGAGGCATTCGGTGACGCCGAGATTCGCTTTCGCTTAATTGGAGACATGAAACGTGCGGGTGATAGCCGCGCATTGCTTGCCGACGTGCAACGTCAGAACAACCTGCCTGAACAGGCCATCAGTAGTTACCAACGCGCAATCAAGTTGTATAAAGATGCGAATCGTCCGTCAAATGAGGCACAGAGTACCCTGGAAATGGGACATGTAGAGCGACAGCTTGCGCATCTTGATAGAGCGCAAGATGCATATCAGATGGCTCAAAACCTGTATCGTTCACAGCAAAATATGCAGGGCTTAGGCAATGCAGCACTCGCGCTAGGCCATGTATCGCTACAACGCGGTAACACTGACTACGCGACAGACTTTTATCAAGAGGCGATGCGGGATTTTCACGAAGCGGGCGATAGTATTCATGAAGCGGACGCAAGTCGTAGTCTCGCGGACGTACAACGTATGGCAAGACACTTTACAGAAGCCGAGGAAGGCTATACACGCGCACTTCATGTCTATCAAACAACACATGATACGTTTGGAGCCATCGATGCGCAGTTAGGATTAGCACACATCTATCTCGATCAAGAACAGCTTGACAAAGCCTCTAAGATTCTGGCAGAAGCATTCAGTACATCACAGGGACTCGAATACGAATTGGGACAAGCCGACGCAAATCTTGGGCTAGCAGAGGTAAATTTTCTACAGGGAAGTATCGATCAAGCATTAATTGGAGCACAAGCCGCTGGACAACTCTATAGCGATCAACGTAATGCATTAGGTACAGCCCATGCAAACCGTCTTTTAGGCGAGGTTAACCTGCGCCGTGGACAACTTTCGTATGCCAATTCCATTATGGACCGTGCGCTTCGCACCTATAAAGCTGTGGCGCATCGTATGGGACAGGCGGAAGCAACTGTAGGCTTGGGTGAGTTGCAGCGACGACGCGGATTCCTGGAACGCGCACGTCAAACGCTTGAAGAGGGTCGTACACAAGCACACCTACTGCATAATGCCCGCCTTGAGAGCCGCGCCCTACTCGCCATGGGCGACATACTCTATCAACAAGGACAACTCATACAGGCGAAAAGTGCTTATGAGGATGCTGAAGATCGCGTAACACCATTAGGCGCGTTTGCTAGCGCAACAGGAGTCGCGGAAGCAGAAGTTCGTCTCGCACGCGTCTCCATCTTTACAGGCAATTTGAGTGAGGCTACATCACACCTTGCAAAAGCCGCTGAAGCGATGAAAGAAAATACGCTTGCGATACAGGTCGCACCAATAGCGTCTGTGACACGCGGACAATTGTTGCTGACACAAGGCGATCTAACCCAAGCAGAGGCACGTTTTAGCGAGGCACACGATCAGGCCGAAGCCCAACAGGAGCCACTACAATCCGCGGAAGCACTGCTTGGTATTGCCCAAACACGACTGGCACGCGAAGAGCTGGAGGCGGCACTCAATAGCTTCCTGGCAGCAGGTCGTCAATTTCAGCAGGTCGAGAGTGTTGATGGCGATGGCTCGGCGGCTCTTGGTATTGCTCAGGTCTACCTGGGACAACAACAGTGGGACGAGACGCTAGAAAATTGTGAGGCTGCCCTTGTACGCTTCAATCAATCAGGCGACCAATTGGGACAAGCCGACGCATTCCTGACACGGGGACTAGCACAACGTGGTAAAGTGGAACTAGACAAAGCACTAGAAGACTTTGAGCAGGCATTGAAATTGTATCATCAGCAACGTGGGCCATTAGGAGTTGTCGATACACGTTCTGCGCGAGCTGGCGTCTATATGGTGCGTGGCGAATTTGAACGGGCACGTGATGAGCAGACAAAGGCGATTACACAGGTTGAGCGCGTGATGCAAAGCCTGAGTACGCCCCAACAATGGAGTATGTTCTTGCGTCAGTATGCGGAATTGTATGCACAAACAGCTATCACTGACGTGCGTCGCGAGCAGGATGAGCAGGCCCGTACCTTGCTACAAAACTATGCACGTATCGCTGGCAGTGCAGAACTTACGCGCCATCTGCAAGCATACGAGGACGCAATGCCTATTAGTGGTGAGGAAGTTACAGAAGAGGAATTGCTTTCCAACCAAAATCTCGTGAAACGGTTAAGACAAATTCGTAAAGGGTTGTAACAGGAGTTTTTGATGAGTATACATTTCTTACGTGGCGATGCACAGGCACCACGAGGCCATGCAATCTTTGTTGCACGAAGTACAAGTAACCCAAGCATCGTGTATTGCACCTATTGTATTGTGCCACCCATTCCTATGTCATTAGCTAAGTACTTACCCCCTATGTTCGCTGCACAAATTTCGCCCGAAGACCTGGGTGAGGCGGGAAGTTCCATGAAAGGTATGCCAATTCCTCCTATGCTAGAGGAAGGCAAGACGATGGAACAACTTGAATTACTTGCCGAGCGACGGGGCGACGACTTATGCGATATCGGGACCGTCAGTGGACAAGATCAAGGCATGCGTCTACAAATGGCGGCAATGAGTTGTGAGGAATATGGGCAACTGTATGAAAAGTATAGTTCTTCATTTGGAACGCTTTCCTCTTCATCCTCTCCATTTGAAATTTCTGGCTCAGATGAGCAGAAACCGTTAGATGATGTAGACGCGGATGAACTGCTCTTGCAATCAATGTCTGACCGCCAGAAGCTCTCCGAGCTAGGGAAACTCGTCGGGATGGCTCGTTACGCATTAGATGGACATGATAGCGCGGAACTTCGAGAGTCGGAACGTCGTATGCAACGCATCGCGGACTTACTCGCCGACAAATATCGGAGTTCACAACTTGTTGCCGCCGCTATAGACCCTAACCCACAAGGCGCACAACTAGCAGGGTTATACTTGAGTCGAGCCTATAAACTACTTGACGAGGAATACGCAGAAATCCCAAACATCGAACGCGCAATACGCGAATTACAAGAATAATATCGTAGAGGAGTTCATTGTATGGCATCTATAGAAATGAAAGCTGACCTATCATCACTTGTGAGCGCACTCGTTGCAGGTGACAGCAACGCCATTGTTACCGCCGCACGCGACTTACTAGCGCATGGCGAGTCCGCCGACGTGCTCATTGGACGGATTGGACTGATTGCAGCACATGGCGACCCTAGTGGACAAACGCTACTTATGCTGAACGCAGCGGCGATGCTCTGTCGCTATCTTCATACCATTCCACAACCCCTTGAGGGTGCAGAACAGGGCAGTGAGCGTGCATTACCATTATTTGCGGAAGCAATGCTTGCCGCGGCACCAGCAGTACGGGCGGGGCAGAAGGCTCAAGACACATATCCAGAACCCTTCTTTCCCAGTGGTTTGGGAGAAAAGGGCAGCGTCAATGAAGCCATGAAGCAGGCTGTCCACAGCAACGATGTAAATCGTGTTGAGCGTTTACTTCTAGGCTTATATGGCACTGGTGCTGACTACCGTACACTAGAGGTACGTGCCTATGAGAGTATCGCCACAACATTCCAGGATGGCGGACGCCCACTCATGTTTGCGGTACGTGGCTTTCAGTTACTTGGCACCGTGGAGTGGGGAGATCGCGTTCCAAACGTTATTCATTGGCTAGCTCCTCATCTACCCTTGCGACCCGATGCGGTTGCGCCTACATGGGTCCAGACGGTGAGCGATTTCGCAGCAGACCCCGCACACGATATGTCGAGTATTCGCACGCGTATCTCGGCTCCTAAGAACCAGAACGCGTTACCACTTCATCAACTCTTACTCAGCGATGCTGATACGACGCAGGTGTGTCAGGCAGTGTATGACGCAGTTATCAAGGGCGAGGCATCCGCGCGTGCCGTAAGTTCGGTCACTGCACTTGCAGCCGCCGAGGTGATGAACCTTGTTGGAGATGGCGACCGTGCCTTGTTTATACGTGTCGCGCAAGGATTGCTCTTCGCTTCCGCAATACGTCTGGCCTTTCAGCAAGTACAAGATGTCGAAATCTTGCCACTCCTGTTTACCTCAGCGGCTTTTGTCAATGCCCTCCATAAAGAAATCGTGGCACAAAATCACACCGCGAACCCAATTCAGGCTTCATCGTCCGCTGTATTAGGTGGTGGTTTGATCGCGCCCGCGCAATTGGACACACTCAAAGCACAACTTGAAGGGCGTGACGCCGCTGGCGCACTGGCAACAGCACGACGCTACATGAAGTTGAATTACGATGCACGCGCCTTGTTCGCTGTCATTGGACTTGTAGCAGCACAAACCAACGCAAGCCTCGATCAAGGCTACGCACTGCAAATCGTGCAGGCTGCCAGCGAAGAATTTCTCGCGTGGCCTCACACATTGGGAGACACTAGTATCGACATCTACGTGCAGGTCGCCATTCGTGCCGCCGCATTCGGAGAACGCGATTCCGTAGTAGCGGGTTTGTTGTAAGAATTTCGAGGGAATTGCTGATACGATTATTGTAGGGGCTTTAATTAATTATTTTTTTTGGGGTTTAAATTAATACCCCCCTGCCCCCATTTCAAATTGGGTCCTTGGTCTAATTTAATTAAAGCCCCTACAGTTCGGTATAAATATGTAGAAAGAGGAACAACTCTATGTTCCCTCCAAAAAAATATATAAGATTATGCGTCACCCTACTCTGCCTCAGCTCTTTTCTGCTCACGGCTTGTAACCTGTTCGGCGGGTCTACTACCAAACCGTTGGTCAAGGCACCCGCAAGCAAGCAGACGTATACGATGCCAGAAGTTGGGATCACAGATATTGATACGCTCGATCCTGCACTAGCACATGATCCTGCCTCTATCACTATCGTGCAGATGCTATTTACAGGACTCGTTCAGCTTGACGATAAACTGCAAATACATCCACAACTTGCTAGCTCATGGGACTTAGGACCTGACAATGTGACCTGGACCTTCCACCTTAAGAAAAATCTGCACTTTAGTGATGGCACGCCCCTTACCTCAAAGGATGTTGCCTATAGCATTGACCGCGCCCTACAACCCGCGACACAATCGACGGTTGCACCTCTGTACCTGAGTTTAATCAAAGACTCTGACGCGTTATTAGCTGGACGAATAACAACCCTCATCGACGATTCGTTACAGACACCCGATGATTCGACGCTCGTCATCGTCACCAACAAAAAAAGTGCCTATTTTTTGAATATGTTGACCTATACCTGCTCCTATGTTGTCGAAAAAAGTTTTATCACAAATTACGCAAACAAATTTACCGATCATCTCACGGAAGGTGGCGGAACGGGACCATTTACCCTGGTAAAATACGTTCATGGACAGGAACTCGACTTCACGCCTAATAAAAATTACTACGACCCGAAACCACAATTGCAGCATGTACGTGTAGCTTTTTATCATCAAGCAAGCGATGCATATCAAGCCTATCAGCATGGCACGGTTGATACAACAGGTGTGCCACAGGCGACATTCACGAGCGATAAAAAGCGCAAAGATTTCTATCAAATCCCACAGTTATGGGTCAACTACTATACCATGAACTATCTCACCAAGCCATTTGACAATATTCATATTCGGCAAGCATTCGCGTTAGCTATTGACAAGACAGCCATAGCAAATTCGGTCTGGAAAGGCACCGTGCTACCCACAAATCATATTGTGCCACAGGGGATGCCGGGTTATAGTGACGCTTTGACGGGACCAGATGGCACGCAATCTCTCACAGGTGACGTAAAGAAAGCGCAAGCTTTGTTCAAGCAGGGTTTGCAAGAGGAGCAGTGGTCAAGTGCCACACAGGTGCCGCCAATTACGTTGACCTATGCGACAGGTGTCTCAAATACCAATGCAGAGGTTACTGCGATGATTACGATGTGGCAAAAGGTATTGGGTGTCACTGTGACAGCAGACCCGATAGACTACAACACACTATTAGATAGAGTCACAGCGGCGACAAACAATGCGACTGGCTTACAATTTTGGGGCTTAGCTTGGGTGGCTGAGTATCCAGACCCACAAGATTGGCTCACACTACAATTTGATACTGGTGTTCCCAATAACAATATGAATTATGGGCAAAATACTAGTACGACGGCGGCTCAACAACAGGCAACACAGAAGCAGTTAGAAGCTGCCGACACGAACACACAACAAGACGCACGTTTACGCAGCTATCAACAGGCAGAGCAACAACTTGTCAATGATGTCGCATGGATGCCGATGGAGCAAGTAACGAATACATTCCTACGTTCTCCGGCTATCGTTGGCATGGTAGACAATGGTCAAGGAATCATCCCACCCTATTTTTGGGCTAAAATTTATCGGTAAAAATACAATATTTGTTTAAAAAAATAATCGGCGCGATTTGTTTTGTTTCCAACAAAACAATCTCGCGCCTATTATTTTGTTACACAAATACATGGCTCTCTATGTGAGATTTTGTTAAAAGGAAACGTATTTTAATATAAGTCAGTATTCTCAGTGGCATCTTGCTCTGGAAATGGTGTCCATTCAGAGGGAGTTGCACCTTTTACTCACCAATTGAGTTTGTCGAGGTATGTCTCTCATGCTGACGCGCGTAACTCCGATTTTTGGAGTTTAAGTATTGTTCTCACAGAACAAGGAGAAATCACGAATGCGATCTGGCAAGAAACTCACATTAGGTATTTTGCCTACCTTCCTCTGCTTAGTGTCAATGCTCGTCGTTGCATGTGGTGGTGGTGGTGGTAGTGGTGGCACAACGACTACGGCACAGAAGGCCCCAGACAGCAAACAAGTATTTGTCAGTGGCTATGCAGAAGAAGGTGTAGCAGACATCAAGACATTCGATCCGGCCCTTTCGACCGATGCGAACTCTCTCAACGCCATTGACATGGTTTTCACAGGTCTCGTTCAATTGGATGACAACCTGGCTGTGAAGGGTGAATTAGCACAAAGTTATGCGGTTGGTGCGGATGGCGTCACCTGGACATTCAAACTGAAACCCAACTTGATGTTCAGCGACGGCACACCATTAACCTCAACAGATGTGGCGTACAGTATTGATCGGGCATTACAGCCAACTACCAAATCCACTACTGCTGGCGCGTACTTAAACCTGATCAAAGACTCAAACAAACTTCTTGCTGGGAAGATCAAGACGGTCATTGGTGATAGCATCATGACACCTGATCCTAGCACCGTTGTCATCGTCACCAACAAGAAGGCGTCGTACTTCCTGGACGCATTAACATACTCGACCTCCTACGTCATTGAGAAAAAACTCATCGACACCTACGGCAGCAAATTCGCCGATCACCTCTCTCCAACTTCTGGTGGTGGTGCAGGTCCTTGGATGGTCAAGAAGTATGCACGCGGTCAAGAAATCGACTTTGTACCGAACCCACACTATTATGGCCCCAAGCCCCAGTTAAAAGAGGTTCAGTATCCCTTCTACAAGGATAGAGATACAGCCTATAAAGCCTATCAAACAGGCACCATCGAGGACGCGCAAGTACCAGCATCGCAACTCGCTTCCGCGAAACAGCTGACAACCGAGTATCACAACGTTCCACAGTTGTATATCAACTACTACACGATGAACTACCTTGTCAAGCCATTCGACAACGTCAAAGTACGTCAGGCGTTCGCACTCGCGGTGAACAAAGATGAGATCGCACACAATATCGACAAAGATACGACTATTGCAACCAACCATATCGTGCCAAAGGGCATGCCTGGCTACACTGCTAATCTGACAAATCCTGGTGGTACAACAACTACCTCAGGTGATATCGCGAAAGCGAAGCAGTTGTTGGCTGCGGGTCTACAAGAAGAAGGCACAACCATCTCCGCCCTTCCGCCGATTACCGTCTATGCATCTTCGGCTGGCAGTGGAACTGTGCGTAACGAATTCGCCGCCGAGCAACAGATGTGGCAGGCACTTGGTGTGACCATCCATTTCCGCGACGAAGACTTCAACCAGTTGCTGAGCGACATTACCGCCGCCACCAACAATCCTAAAGGTATCGCGATGTGGGGTATTGCATGGATCGCCGACTATCCCGATGCACAGGACTGGACGACGCTACAGTTTGATAACGGTGCCCCAAACAACAACATGAACTATGGGCAGAATAGTGGCGCGACAAGCTCCGCACAGCAACAGGTACAGAAGCAGTTGGAAGC
>CAXTWV010000086.1:0-4930 GCA_964248005.1 uncultured Ktedonobacteraceae bacterium
CATTTTTCTTTATATGGTACCACGAATTACAAACGAGAATATGTAGGGACCGATTTATCACGTCCTCGTGCGATGTTGATTCACACGAGGACGTGATAAATCGGTCCCTACAGGATGAGAGTTAGACGGTTTGCGAGTCGTTCCAATCTTGCTGAAATGTTTGCTGTAGTGTGTTCAACACATTACCATCTGCCACAAGAATACCAAGTTCGCGATTCTTGTCGAGTGATTGGGTCGAGATGTTCTCTGAGCCAACAAACGCCTTTCGTCCATCCACAACGATGATTTTTGCATGCATGTATAAACGTGGGTCTTCCTTGACCTGTACACCACCTTGTTTGATCGTGCTGATACCCTCACTATTACTATCACTAGAACCGCTACTTGGTGCTGGCAGAATAACCTGAATATGGACACCGCGTTTTGATGCATCAACCAATGCCTGCTCTATGCCACTATCATTCATTTCCTCACCTTCAAGCAGAATGGTGCTATGTGCGCTTCCGATAAGAGTAGTGAAGCCATTACGCGAATTGACAGGGCTAACGACGAGGTTGGGATCGTTATATTGTGCAGTTGTATGATTCCAGTCGGCATTGAAAATAGCGATAACGGCCTGAACATCCTGCGTGTTGCTATCAACAATATCATACTCGCGATTTGTTGTGCCTGCTTTTCCGCCGCTTGTTCCACCAAGAGCGGCACGGGTGAAATTTGAGGTCATGATATAGGCTGTTGTACCATCAATAATCATGCCTTTTTCATGGGTCAAGGCGAAGTCAGGATCGCTTGGTTGTGCCTTTGCTCCTGCTGCTAGTAGTTGATCGAGGACCTTTTGCGTTGAACTTCCTCCACCATACGGATGCATCTCAAGCATAACACGGACATCTATGCCTTTATGTGCTGCTTCCTCCAACGCTCTAAGCACATTGCGATCACTTAACAGATACATCTCGACCCAGACCGACTTTTGTGCGCTTAAAATCGCGCTGGTGATGATGGAATCTCCCGCATCAGGCTCCACAAAGACTCTCACACCTTGAACACCGGAACCTAACGGGCCGCCACTGGTATTGCTGCTACTGCTACCGACTAATGATGAAAGACTTGTATCACAACCAGCTAGTAGTACGCAAAACAGGGCTATAATTGTTGAGATATAAAAAGACCTGTATGTGTGGGTATCGTGCATGATTTTCTCCTCAAAATATTATTCGTAGGGACCACGTTTACGATGTCCGAGGCACGATTCATTGCGCGAAAGACGTTTCGGAATGTTAAGAGAGAAGAGATTATAGCTGATAAAGCGGCACTTGGACACGATAAATCTGGTCCCTACAAATAGAGAACGTGTGAGAATGCGTGTGATATACATATAGGCAAATGTATGTATTCTGTAACGCTAAAAGTCATGGCTTACTTGCCATAACACTATATTCTCATTATTGCTACAGAAGCGGAATAACGATATAATCAAGCATGACTACACATTTGCCAGAAATTTCTATTCATGATCTGAAGAAGGAAATGAGCATACACAAAACGCACGCCTTTCAATTCTATACAGAATTGAAAGGCGTGCGTTTTGTGTATGCTCACGTATAATCAGCTATGGATGCAAGAACACATACAACGGTGCAAGCACCAACGTAATCGTAGCAAGCAGCTTAATCAGCACGTGCAGTGAGGGACCAGCGGTATCCTTGAAGGGATCACCGACGGTATCACCGACGACGCTGGCCTTATGCTCTTCGCTGCCTTTGCCGTGAACTTCACCGTTGGCGTCAACAACGCCGTTGCTGTTGATGTGCAGGAAGCCAGCCTCGATAAATTTTTTGGCGTTGTCCCATGCACCACCACCGTTGTTGAAGAAGAGTGCCATCACAATGCCGCCCATTGTGCCAACCATCAGCATAGCAGCGGCAGCCTGCGTACCAAGAATGGTTCCAACTGCAATTGGCGTGGCGAGAGCGATGACGCCGGGTAGAATCATGGCACGCAATGCACCGCGTGTGCTAATATCGACACAACGTGCATAATCTGGGTCAACGCGGTCCTCGACGCGTTCTGCCATGATTTTTGGATTTTCTCTGAACTGACGGCGTACCTCTTCAATCATGTTTTGTGCAGCTGCACCAACGGCTCGGATTGCCAGTGAACTGAAGAATAGGATCAGAGTTATGCCAATCAGACCCGCGATGAAGACGGAGATGTCGGCAAGGTTCACACTGTAGACCCCTGCCTTTGCGCCTGGTGCTCTAAGATTGTAGAGAACATCCAGATAGGCACTGAATAATAGGAAGGCTGCCAACGCTGCTGAACCAATGCCATAGCCTTTTGTCAGTGCCTTGGTCGTGTTACCAACGCCATCGAGTGCATCAGTGATGTCGCGTACCGTACCAGACTCACCGCCCATTTCTACGATGCCACCAGCGTTATCGGTGATTGGGCCAAAGGTATCCATGGCGAGAATGTATGCACAGGTCATCAGCATACCAACGGTGGCGGCAGCCGTGCCGAAGATACCACCAACGTTGATTACGCCATGCATTCCCAACTGCACCTGACTACCTAAGAAGTAGGAGAGACCGAGCGCAACGCTAATTGATAGTACAGGAAGAGCGACACACTCAAGGCCGATATAGATACCAGCAATGATAACTGTTGCAGGACCTGTCAGGGATGCGGCGGCGATTTCGCGTACTGGACGGAAGGTACCAGCAGTATAGTATTGTGTGATGAACACAAAGGCAATACTGAGTAGAATACCAACACAGCCTGCTAGCCCAAACCAGACCCAAGATGGAATTGCTCCTGTTGTCACCAATGGCTGATTGTTATTTGTGGTGACATTGAGCAATAGAAAGGTTCCTACAAACATGCCTATAGCGGAAAGGATACAAGTGATGTAGTAGCCAATATTCAACTGACCCATCGCTATATCGCCTATGTCGCGTCCATTAGCGTTTTCTGGCTCGACGACGACAGAAGGGCGGATCCAGAGTAGACCAATGGCTGAGGCGATAAGGCCAAACGAACCTATGACGAGTGGGAAGAGAATCCAGCCGACATTACCAGTCAGTCTAAATAGAGCGACACCGAGAATCATCGTACCAATGTTTTCAGCTGTCGATGATTCAAAGAGGTCTGCACCACGACCAGCGCAGTCGCCAACGTTATCACCCACAAGGTCCGCGATAACGGCAGGGTTGCGTGGGTCATCTTCAGGGATACCAGCCTCTACCTTACCCACAAGGTCTGCGCCAACGTCAGCTGCTTTGGTGTAGATACCACCACCAAGTTGCGCAAACAGTGCAACAAAGCTGGCACCAAAGCCAAAGCCTACAATGAGGGAAGGCGTTGCGGCAATCTGTGCAGCAGTCCCGTAGCCGCCAAAGGCCATGAAGACAAGCGAGACACCGAGCAGTGCAAGCGCAACCACGAGAAAGCCAGACACGGCTCCGCCACGTAGCGACACCATCAAGGCTTCGCCAAGACTTCTTTTTGCGGCACTTGCTGTACGAATATTGGCTCTCACCGCTACGGACATACCGATGTAGCCAGAAACACCGGAGCATAATGCACCAATGAGAAAGGCGACCCCCGTGTGCCATGCAAGATTGAACTTATCCGCAGACGACCCCTGACCGAGCAATGCCAGGATAATTGCAACGACAATAGCGGTAACAACCGAGAGAATGGCGATGGTGCGATATTGACGGTTGAGAAAAGCTATTGCACCAGCGAGAATAGCGTTTGAGACCTTTTGCATAGCGGGTGTGCCAGTGTCTTTGCGTAGAACATAGCTCGCCAGATAGATTGCGAAAAGGATCGCAAGGAGTCCTACAACAACGGGAACCCAGATAAAGTTACTGTTACTCACGATAGAAAACGCCCTCCTTATGGGCAGGTACAGATAGATGCTAATCAACATTGACCAGCAGAGAACATCGTGGTGAAACCACAAAAGAGGTGACTGCTTGCGTTCGGGATGCAATCGCCTCTACAAAGTGGTGCTAAATCGAGATGTAGTGTAACATAGCCGATGTTCAATGACAAGTATTTTTTTCATAACCACTTATCGAAAGCGGATATGTTTCGCCGACGAAATGTGTCTATCTGCCCTGTACAAATGTTACATAATACCTATTTTACCAGTAAGTAGGCCCTGAATACGAGGAAGTAGTGGTACAAGTTGCTTCTTGCGCGAAACCAAGCCCTCAACAGTGACTGAATGCCCATCAGCTTCAAGCGGTGTACGGAGTGCTTCTGCCACTGCGTGTTCGCCACCAGAAATGAGGAGATGACAACGCATGTTGATGATATCGACGATCATAAAGAGGAACGACGTATAGTTCTGCTCGTGTGCGATACGTTGCATGGTCGAAATGATTTCAGCACTACGTTTTTCAATAGATGCCGGACTCGCAGTTTCGACAGTCCCAATGGCGATTTTGGCGTCGCCGATTGTGAACTCTTTAAAGTCAGAGGTAATCAATGCTTCCGCCGATTTTTCGCTCAAGTCTGAGGCTGCTGTGGCAAAAATCTCTTGACCAAACTGTTCGATATCCTCGCCTGTTATCGCGGCTAACTCTGCGGCTACGCGCTCATCACGAGGAGTACAGGTGGGTGAACGCAGAATTAATGTGTCATACAGCAACCCCGCCAGTAGTAGCCCAGCTACATCGCGTGGAATGTCGATACCAGCCTCATGGTATAGCCCTACGATGATCGTACCTGTACACCCAACGGGATCGGCGCGGAACATAATTGGCTTGTTCGTATGCACATCGGCGATGCGGTGATGGTCAATAATACCGAGCAATTCGGCCTCCATAAGGCCATCGACGGCTTGAGATTGTTCATTGTGATCGACAAGTACCACACGTTTCGGATGTGCATTGAGTAAATCAGAGCGCGAGATGTAGCC
>CAXTWV010000086.1:5030-9236 GCA_964248005.1 uncultured Ktedonobacteraceae bacterium
TCAACATAGTCCGCCATCGTCTCTGCCTCCATCGCTCCCACGATGACACGATTTCCTAATGTGCGGCGTCCCTCAATCAGCACGCGCCCGCGTAGGACACGCACGAGATTGTCGCGTTGTAGCGGAATGCGGTTCACAACACGCGGGTCGAGATCATTGAAAAAAAGTTTCGCAAAGTCTTCGTCACCAATAATGCCATGTACCTTGTTATCGTTGTCTACAACAGGCATAGAACGGCGGTTATGTTCTTGTAAGAGTTGTCCTGCTTCCAAGAGTGGTTGATCGATATGAGCACAAATCACGCCACGCTTCATAACGTCGCGTACCTGTAAATACACATCGTCTCGCGCTTCTGGTGCTTCAACCTGAAAACGGTCAAGCACAAAGCGTATTTCCGGCTTTAAGTCACCATTACGTGCTGCTATCGCTTGCTCTTCACCTTGTAAACGCAGTAGTTTTGCATAGGCATATGCGGATGCAACCGAGTCCATATCAGAATTTTTATGTCCAAGTACATAGATAGGTCGTGCCATTGTAGTATCTCCCAGGCCAAAAATAACAATACAAGTTATTATCATCGCTATACATGCAGAGTCACTTTTATCTACTTTAAAAAAATGTATGACTCTCCTAAATGTAGTATGAATGCTTCTAGCAAACGTTTTACAAAACTACTATACAGTTTTACCACTGCTTACATATCATACTCGTTTTCGCGTAATGAATAAAGTGATACCTATACTTCCCACAATCGCAACTAGTAAAAGAAATATCCCTACAACGAAGTTAAATGGTGTTTGTTGAAGTGACTGTGCTTTTTGCGACGGTTGAGACGCAAAGCCTGTTCCTTGACTCTGAGGGGATAGGCTACCTACTACCCTATCCGACAAGCTATCGTTCGACTGTGGTAGTTGTACATCTGGATTAGGTGAAGGTTGACCATCCCCTGTATTGCCCGCATACGGGTTTTTATACACGATAGCCTGATCAGAAACCGTGATGTTCTTGCTTATACTACGTGTGCCGGATGGGGAACGTGCTGTAAGCATTAGTGTGTATTGACCCGTTTTTGCATATGTATGTGACACACTGACCCCACTTGCCGTTGCTCCATCGCCAAAATTCCAGGTGTAGCTAAAGGCTGCGTTGCTTTTCTTTGGATCAAAAGATGCTTTGGCATCCACTGCAACGCTTGCGTTCACTTGCGTGAGTCCAATATCACTCATAGCTACAAACGGCTGTGTTCCTTCCTGTGTTTCGCCAAGTATACTTTGCTGGTGCAACATCCAGGTCGTCAACATCCCTGGGAGCGCGAGTGAAAGCGTAAGTGCATGTGCTTTTTGCGAACTCCCGTCGGCGAATGTATTCATAAGTTGAATAGTATCTTGTGTTTGGTCAAAGGGATATGACCACGCTGGCGGATTATTGTCGTAATAGGTAGAATTTCCCGCAAATGTCGCACATGGAAGGCCAGCCAACGTAAAAGGAATTTGGTCGCTTCCTCCTAACGTATCATTTTCTTGGTGTATATTGTTCATTTGTTGTGGTGTAAATATTGGTTGGGCAACATCTTGATTATTATCATTATGATAGGTAAGACCCTGAAAGCCAAGTGCTTGAAATTGTGCGAAGGCCGCGACAACTGCTTGTTGCATCAAGCTTCGGAAGTGCTGAATGTTCTCTTGTTGTGTTTGTGAAAGCTTATTTTGAGCTGGATAGAGCGAGCTATTTTGTAGCGGTGACATGTCTATGTAGAATGGCAGAAGTGGATTTGCAGTTTGCCCAAGATAGCGCAGTGGATAGGCAATGCCGTTCTGTTCTTCGTTGAACATGGCGACAATGTTCTGCACGTCGCCATTAATTGTGCTGTTAAGATAATGAAACGAGCCGTACAGACCTTGCTCTTCCGCGTCAAAGATCACAAAACGTAGGGTGCGTGCCGGATAGACATGATGACTACGCCAGTAATTTCCCATCGCCTGTGCTACACCAAGTTCGATAGCGCAACCACTCGCATCATCGTTTGCAGATTGTGTGGAGATCGCCATGCCATCGTAATGACAACCAATAACGACAACCTGCTCTGGATGAATTCCTCCAGGTACCGTGACCTCAACGTTAAAAGCTTTTGTGGTAGCCGGACGGTTATGCCAACCTACAACGTCGAACATATCTCGATAGACGTGCGCACCAAAGCCTTGTAAATTCTGCTGCATCTCTTGTGTCCAATAGGCTGCAAACGCATCATGACCATTTGTGTTGCCGTCAGAACTATAGCCAGCTTCGCGGTGCTGAAAGTGCGTCGCCATGTAAAAAAGCTGATCGTAGATATAGTCAGGGTTGACCGTTGGAAAATCCGCACTTTGCTGAATACGTGGCTGTGTTGGAGAAGCTGTGGCTGTGGTAGGGAGGAAGGCACAAAAAAGTAGAAAACATATACAGCATATTCTGGTAGCAATACGGAACATATGCGATACCCTTCCCTTTATTACACAGCCTTGTGTCCCTAGATAGTACCATAGTTTCTCTCATTCGACTAGCCCATATTGCCTATATTATCGAGTAGAAAAGAAACATCATGATACACTATGGTCAAGAATAGGGATAGGGGAAGCTTATGCAGAAACTAGAAATATTTATAGAAGAGAGTACGCATGGGTCAGTACGACCAGTGGAAATTGTGGCTGATGCGCCAGTTGCAGCACTTGTGCCAGCGTTAGTTGAGGAATTGCATCTACCACAAGCAGACTCTTTTGGCAAAAAGCTTGTATACCTGTTGCGTCATACTTCTAATGGACGTGTTTTAGCTGAGCAAGCGACACTCCTTGCTGCCGGGGTTATTCAAGGAGAACGGTTGACGCTTGACTCCTATGCCATGCATAGCTCTGCCGTGCCACTCATGAATACAACGCTACCATTGTCCACACCCGACATTCTCTTCCACTCGTCCACAACTGCGGCTGATGAAACGGCTTTGCCAACCGTGGCACGAACATCAGGGCTGTTAGAGCCTAGACGGAAAAAGCAGAATGTGACGCGCCGAGCATTCTTAGCACTTGGAGGCGTGGCTCTCAGTATTGGAACTGTTGGGCTTGGTTATGCTGCATTCCACTCGTTTAACAAGAGTACACCGAATACGACAAATATGATGGGCATGCAACCGCCAAAGGCGCAAAAGACATCTATTCCTATGATTCCCACAATGCTCAAGCAAGGTATCACGTTTACAGGCCATCAACAGATTGTGCGTACTGTCGCATGGTCGCCCGATGGTATGACACTTGCCAGTGGTGCTGATGATGCACTGCTATTGTTGTGGGGAACCGATGGTATGGTGCATCAACGGATTGTTCATCCTGCCTCAATCCGTGCTCTCGCTTGGTCCCCCGATAGTCAAAGGCTCGTGACTGGCTCAAATAATCAAGTCCTCTTTCTGAACGCGCAAACAGGCGCATCCCTCTTTCTCTCTACACATCGTCATCACGCTGCTGTATCAAGTCTTGCATGGACAACCCATAATCAGGATATGCAAGTTGTATCGGGTGGTGCAGATAATCGCGCTATTGTGTGGAACACGACAATGTATCGTTCACAGACGATCTTCACACGCCATACCACACCTATCGAGAGCGTCTCCTGGGCGTCGGATGGTCAGATTGTCGCATCTTCCTCACAAGGTGGGGCGGTTCGGGTATGGAATGCTATGAGTGGGCAAGAACTGCATGCTTTCTATTTTGATGCAACAGTCCCAATGCGCGTGTTAGCGTTTTCACCTGCGGATACAACACTTGCGGTAGGAGGCGATGATGGCGTTGTGCGTTTCTGGAACGGACAGACCTGTCAACAGCAAGCGGTGGTCAATGGAGTGCAACAGTGTGTTGACGTGCCACAACGCATACAGGTTTCGCATAGTGCCATTCGTTCACTTGCATGGTCGCCCGATGGCAGGTTTCTTGCTATCGGTAGTGGCGATGGTGTGCTCTCGGTCTGGCAACCAATGCAACACCAGAAACCGTTGTTGACCATGACTATCCAACAAAATACGCCTGTACATAGCATCACATGGGCACCAAAAAGCGATCAACTTGCAGTTTCAGCAGGAAATCAGGTTACACTCTGGACCTTGAACTAAGTTTTCTCATAAAAAGTGGTGGGGGGGCGCACCGAGGAGGAGCCCCCCAACAGTTTTTGTTTAAAATATTTTAT
>CAXTWV010000086.1:9246-16142 GCA_964248005.1 uncultured Ktedonobacteraceae bacterium
ATTTTTTTAAAAAAAATCTGTGGGCTCCCCAACCACGCGGCCCCCCCCAACCACTTTTTATTAGAAAACTTAGTTCCTTGTCGCTTCTTCGACGAAGTGAACAAGCGTTTCCATATCATCACGTGCTCGTTCAGAGATAGGGTTATTGTACAGTGGTACACTCGCTAAAGCTTCATAAGCTACTCTACATTGCTGGGCAAGAAAATCGCGACAGTACGCTTTTGTATGCGTGCGTGCAAAGATAGCAAGAACATGTCCTACTTGCTCAGATGTAAGCGTTTCATTCTGCATGTATACCTCGCGCAAAAAGGCTTGATCGTGTTCTGATGCATGCTCTAACGCGTGTAAGATGGGAAGGCTTTTCTTACGACGGTAGACATCGCCCGCTGATGTTTTGCCTAGCTCTGCTGTCGTCGCCCAGATACCAAGAATGTCGTCGCGTACTTGAAACGCGACACCCATAGCCCAGCCGAAGCGTCGCAGGCTTTCAATCGTTTCCTGATCGTGTGTTCCCAGGAGTCCACCCATTTCGGCGGCACATGCCATTAACGCTCCCGTCTTCCTCTGAATCATATCGACGTACATCGCGACTGAGATATCCAAGCGTTGCTCGAAGCTAATGTCGAGATATTGCCCTTCGGAAAGCACAAGGCAAGCACGATCAAGGGCGGCACCGAGACGTGCGGCAACTGCTCCTTCTACGCCTTCATCAAGCACGCCCCACAGTGTGAGGCGAGAAAGCGCAAACATGCCATCACCCGTATTGAGTGCCTGTGGAATACCCCATTGTTTCCACAGTGTTGGGCGATGACGCCGTTCAGCATCGCCATCTTCGATATCGTCATGAATGAGCGTGAAGTTGTGTGTCAGTTCGATAGCTGCTGCTGCTGGCATGGCACGTCGTAAGTATGCATCATTTTCGCTTGTAGCCAGTCCCCATGCACCTGATGCTTCATATGCGAGTAGTAAGAGCGTTGGACGTAGCAATTTCCCAGGATTGCTTTGTATCGGATTGAAATGCGTGTCTACCCAGCCAAGATGATAGTGCATCTGCCCATAAAATTCTTGTAAGGCATTTGTTTCTGTCTGTCCGTCTTCGGCTTTATAGACGGCACGACGTAGAGCCTCAGTAATTGTCGAATTGTGACGAAGTAGCGTAGATTGTATCGTTGGTGATAATGTCATGTGAGTGAACAATGAGACGACGTGAAAGGTGACAAACGCATTACTACGAGGACAGTATGTCTAACACGAGCTTGGCACACGAAACGTCTCTTACCCCTTTCTCTCCTATAGATGCTGCAACTTAGCGATGAAGGTAAAAAAAGATCGTGACAAGCACTGTTCCCACGGCAACCGCAATACGTGATAGCCCCTTGATGCCACCAACATTGGATACAGGCGCACACAGATCGCAATAGCGGTTCGTATACTGGTAGCGGTGCCCACGCAACCCCTCGCGTGTGATGACAACATCTTCTACCTTGCGTTGCGTATGTAGTTCATCGCATATATGACGTCCACATCCCTGGCAAGAGAACTGGTCAACAAAGTGCGAGGTCTTCGAGAGTGACCATTGGTCGGGATATACTTGTGTCCCACACACGTAGCATACCTGCGTTTGCGACATTTTCATCTGTTTTTCGGCGCAAGGTGAGTGTTGCTGTTTGGGAAAATGGTCTTGACAAAAGCCATGATGACAATCTGGGCAGCGTCCTAACGCCTCCTCGTTGCATTCATGACAGCGACGTGTTGTATTGACTGCGGGTGTAAGACGTTTCATTTCAGTTGCATTTTGCATAGTGGTTGTATCCCCATCTCGTAGAATAATAATTGCGTAGAAAAATATCTCTTAGTGCTAGTATAGCATGGTAGGTTGTCATGAGACAACGGAAGTGGGTATGATAACAGGACTGCTGCAAAGCCACAAGATAACGTGGTGTGAACAGACGGACGCCCACCAGGGGCTACCCTACTATATCCTGTTGCGTGCTACGCACGTTCTATCACGTTGTGTATAGTAGGGTAGCCCCTGGTGGGCGTCCGTTGGATGATTGATGCACGAATTATTCTATTTTCCAGAGAGGCCAATTCATGTCTACCCAATTATCTCCAACAATCTGGGCAAATCATCGCCTCGAATGGGGTAAACATACGCATATTATGGGTATTATCAATGTCACCCCCGACTCATTTTCTGGTGATGGACTCGTGCAAGATGATGCGTTTGTACAACGCGCAGTCACACAAGCGCAGACGTTCGTAGCAGAAGGAGCAACGCTGATTGATGTTGGTGGTGAGTCAACGCGCCCGAACGCACCTGTTGTCATTTCGGCCGAACAAGAACTGTCTCGTGTGATTCCGGTTATTCAGGCTTTGAGTGCAACGCTACCAGAAACTGTGATGATCTCGATTGATACATATAAAGCAGGAGTTGCGGCTCAAGCACTTGCGGCTGGTGCATGTATCGTCAACGATATTTGGGGCTTACGGCAGGACCCCGAAATGGCTTCGGTAGCGAAAGAGCACGGTGTTCCTGTTGTGCTTATGGCAAATATGCGTGGATATGTAAAGCACAATATTGTGAGTGATGTGCTACGATATCTCTCCCATAGTATTGACATGGCACTCGCGGCAGGGATAGCGTGGGAACATCTGATTGTCGATCCTGGCATTGGTTTTGGAACGACGCCAGAAGAAAACTTGCTACTCTTGCGCCGACTTGGAGAATTGCGTGCATTAGGGCGTCCGATCCTGCTCGGTGTATCGCGCAAATCAACCATTGGGCGTGTGCTTGGTGGCTTGCCTGCTTCTGATAGACTAGAGGGAACAGCCGCGAGTGTTGCACTAGGGATAGCGCAGGGAGCGGATATTGTACGTGTTCACGATGTGCGCGAAATGAAGCGCGTCGTCACCATGAGCGATGCTATTGTTCGTGGTACATTTACTTTAGCACAGGATTGGCACTAGATAAGCTTATCTAATCATACACTGGAAAGAACAGGGACGCCATGAATTATCAAGAGGCATTGGCCTATATCTACAGTTTTAGCGATTTTGAACGTGGCTCCTCATTTACGCGTGACCGCAACGAAAATCAGTTGCGCGAAACCGCACTTTTAGGACTGCTGGGCAATCCCCATCAACACTACACAACCACGCTTATCGCTGGCACAAAAGGCAAAGGCTCAACCGCAACATTCATAGAACGCGTATTGCGACAGGCAGGTGTGCGTACTGGCCTCTATACGCAACCAGACCTGCATACATTTCGTGAGCGTACACGCGTCAATGGACGGTTGATCAGCGAAGAGGAATTAGCATTTCTTGTACCAGAGATACGCGCTGATGTAGAACAAATACAGGCACGGCAAGAATTCGGTCCATTTATTACCTATGAAGTCGCGACCGCACTCACCTTCCTCTATTTTGACCGTCAGCATGTCGATCATGCTGTTGTCGAAGTTGGTATCGGCGGAAGGCTCGATGCTACAAACATTCTCAATCAGCTTGTCTCTGTGATCACATCTATCAGTTATGACCACATGCAAATACTTGGCGACACGCTTACAAAGATTGCTACGGAAAAGGCTGGTATTATCAAGCCAAACGGTTTGCTTGTCACCTCGGCACAAGCACCGGAGGCATTGCGTGCTATTGCCTCTGTTGTGCGGCAACGTCAAGCACAGATGATACGCGTTGGTTCATATAATGGTGATCCGGCACTGGCTGATGTAGAGGCTGGGCACTTGCCTCCGTTGAAGTATCGTTATCGGCTAGAGGAGCGTAGTGAGGCGTGGCAACGTTTTACTGTGATGACGCCTGATAGACTCTATACAGAACTAGAAATTCCACTCGCGGGTCAGCATCAACTTGAAAACGCAACCGCCGCACTCGCGACCCTTGACCTACTTCGGGAACATGGCCTTATGTGGGATGAGAACGCGCTCCGTGAAGGCTTTCGTTTGGCGCATTGGTCGGCGCGTATGGAGGTTGTCGGTTCTCAACCAACGATTGTTGTCGATGGTGCTCATAATGCGGACTCGATACAAAAATTGCTTGCTGCATTACGAGACACATTTACAGCGCATCGGTTACTCTTTGTGTTCAGCCCTAATCAGGATAAAGACCTTGTAGGCATGGTGCGTGCGTTAGCCGATATAGATGCAGTCGTGCTTACACGTATGAAAAATCCTCGTGCGACACCTATCGAGCAGCTCGAAAAACTTTTCGCTGAGTATGCACCTCACGTAGCTGTATATCGTGAACAAGAAAGCGAGCAGGCAATGTATCGCGCGGTGAGTCTAGCGCAGTCGGATGACCTGATTTGTGCCACAGGTTCACTCTATCTTGCCGCAGAAGCGTTACGCTGGGCTGCAAAGCATGGCAACAAGGACGTGGCAAAGACGATTGAGGGCGTTGACCATGAGTGAATGTTTTGGACAAGCGTTGTAACAAATGCATCTTTTCAGTAGAGTTTTTCGTGACAGTGGTAACATATTCTTTTTAGAAGTAGACCAGAGGATAGCGTAAAGGAAAAAATAGATGAGTAATCAAGAGTATCCACCTGATCCTCGTTCTCAGGGTTATCAGCAACCGAATCAGCCCTATCAACAACCGCCGTATGGTCCTACGAATAACTCTGTTAGATCGTCTGAGGTTGGTGGAGCATATTCACAGAGCCAGCAACAGAGTTATGTGGACTCAGCAGGAAATCGTGTAGAGAACCGCGAGGAAGTATACGAAGATAGAAACCAGAGCCGTGCTAACACGCGCTATTGGATCACAACTGTCACCTACTTTGTGCTGGGTGTGTTAGAAGTAATCCTGGTATTACGACTTCTCTTCCGACTTCTAGGAGCCAATCAAGATAATGGTTTCATCTCGTTTCTCTACGGTCTGAGTCATATATTCGTGGGTGCCTTTAATGGCATTTTCAACGATCAGACTATTGGCAGTCGCGGTGTCTTTGAAGTTTCAACTGTGATTGCTATGCTTGTCTACGCCTTAATTGCCTGGGGTATCGTGTCGCTTGGCAGAGTAGCTTTTGCACCCGTTGTTTCAGGTAGGCAGAGTATCACGACAACTCGTCGTGGTCGATACTAAACAAGAAAAGCAATTTGATCTCGCTGCGATGTAAAAGATGAGTGTGAGCATTACATAGATACCTGAATCGGAAATGATGTATAATTTAGAGAAGCAGCACAGCAACAAAGCTGTATAATGCTTCTGTGTCTTTCCGCTTCACTGAGGAGGTATACCTAATGCAAGGCTTAATGATGGATTATCCGTTGACATTGCAGCACGCGTTCAACCGTGGTGTGCGTTTGTTTGGGCGAAAAGAGATTGTGACACAGACGGAAGGCGAACCACATCGCTACACCTATCGTGAATGGGGCAAGCGTACAACGCAACTTGCGAATGCACTTGCGAAGGCGGGTGTGCAGTCAGGTGAACGCATTGCCACCTTTGCGTGGAATAACTACCGTCATCTTGAACTGTATTTCGCGGTTCCTTGTATGGGAGCGGTGCTACACACGCTCAACATTCGCCTGTTCGCGGAGCAATTGGTTTACATCGTCAATAACGCTGAAGACAAAATTATTTTTGTTGACGGCGACCTCGTACCTCTTTTAGAAAGTCTCTCCGATCAACTGCCAACTGTGAAGCTGTATGTCATCATGGGAGACGCTCCTCAGAGCACAGGGAAGCTACAACCCTCTGTTGACTATGAAGCCTTCATTGGGGATCAGCCAACAACATACGAGTGGCCTCAGTTAGATGAAAATGCTGCCGCCGCTATGTGTTATACCTCTGGTACAACAGGTAATCCGAAAGGCGTCGTGTATAGTCATCGCTCGATCACGCTTCACTCTATGTCATTGGGCATGACCGATAACAAGGGGCTAAGTGAGCGCGATACTATCCTTCCCATTGTGCCGATGTTTCACGCAAATGCCTGGGGACAACCTCATGCGGGCATCATGTTTGGGTCAAAGATTGTTTTACCATCACGCTTTATGGACCCAAAGCGTATCGCAAAGCTTATGGTGCAAGAAAACGTGACGGTTGCAGCAGGGGTGCCAACAATCTGGATTGGTATGTTGTCACTACTTGAAAAAGAACCTATGGAGTTTCCAGCATTGCGTGCCATCTATTGTGGTGGTTCCGCCGTGCCAAAAGCCTTAATTGAGGGATTGTACCGTCAGAATATTAACATAGTGCAGGCGTGGGGAATGACTGAGACTTCGCCGCTTGCCTCCATTTCCCGCTTGCGTTCCTATCAGGAAGACTTGCCCTTAGAAGACCAATTCCGTATCAAAGCCAAACAAGGAATAACCGTCCCTGGTGTAGATTTCCGTGTGGTCGATATGGAGACCGGAAAAGAGGTTCCCTGGGATAATGTAACATTTGGCGAACTACAGGTTCGTGGCCCATGGGTTGCTAAGGCGTACTACAAAGATGAACTGGCATCGGAGAAGTTCGCCGATGGCTGGTTTGGGACGGGTGATGTTGCTGTTGTCGATGAAGATGGTATGCTGCAACTGGTTGATCGTACCAAGGACCTTGTAAAATCCGGTGGAGAGTGGATATCTTCCGTTGAACTGGAAGGCTTAATTATGGGCTATCCAAAAGTGTTGGAGGCATGTGTTGTTGGTATTCCCGATGCACGCTGGTCCGAGCGTCCACTTGCCTGTGTTGTTGCCAAGCCCGACTACGAAGGCAAGGTCACAAAAGAGGAGATACTCGACTTCCTGCGTCCCCAGGTTGCCAAGTGGTGGCTCCCCGATGATGTCGTCTTTATCGACGCCGTACCCAAAACCAGCGTCGGCAAATTCGACAAAAAGGTTCTGCGTAGTAAGTATGAAGCACATAATAGTGTGAAGCCAAGTTAA
>CAXTWV010000087.1:0-10188 GCA_964248005.1 uncultured Ktedonobacteraceae bacterium
AATCGGTCCCTACAAGGTATTGTACTCATTTTGTTAAACCCCATGATCGCGTCCTTGTTAGCGATCAAGTATGTGAGAGGAAACCGACCTAAAGAACGATTGACACATATTACTACTACTCTTTGCAAAAAAACTTGTGATCGAGGCCCTCAATAGCTTCACAGGAGGTATAGGGATGGAAAACAATACTAGAAACGTTATAGTGCGTATCGTTGCATTCCAAAAGGGTGATCCACGCTATCAAGCAGCAAATGGAAAGGGAGAGAGAGGTCTCTCTATTGCCCAATTACGGAAACGATTTGGGGGAGACGAAGGAGAGATACCTGATCCGATCTATGGACAGATGCATCATATCTCTCTGAAGCAATGGGCAAATGAGGATCCAGAGATGACCTTCCTACGCATTTCCTTCCGCGTTCAGGAGTGACTGCTAGGCTCTGGCAACGCAAAAAGATTAATGCGTCTCTACAGCATTCATTCTGCTAGTTGTGGCCTTCCCAGCTAACAAGTTTTTTGCAAGGGTTATTAGAGACATATGTCAAGCATCCTCTGGGTAGGTTTCATGAGAGGTTGTTGAAATGTATTTCATCTCCTGTAAACCGGTTCAATTAGGACAAAGGACGTGATAAATTGGTCCCTACAGTATCTTTTATACTACACAATCACTGTTACATAGAACATGTTCTATTCTTCCTGTGTTCATAAAACGGCCTTTTTTCCCTATTCTGTGCAACTCGTCCTTTTGTTAGACGTATTTTAGGTAGTATATAATAATGCTAATAAAGCGTTCTTCATTCTGTAGTCGGGGGTAGGATAGGTACTATGCCGATAAAAACTATTACACATAAACTGTTACATACAAACTGTCATATAATACGCTTGCTCTCGCTCGTTGGAATACTCTGCGCGGTCTTCTTTCTACAAGCACCAGCCTATGCAGATGGAGTACCAGGGGGCACTATCTCGGACCCAGTTGTACGCGCTGTGGATATTGCGACCCCGGCAGTAGTACGCATCATTACTGATGTACCTGCGAAATTGACCGTGCATTTTTCGTCAACAAGCAGTGTCACCTTCCCTCAAACTGGTGCTCTCTATCCTGTCGAACTTTCGGGAAGTGGTGCGTTTATTAGCAGTCATGGCGATATTCTGACAGCCGACCATGTTGTCAATCCGCCCCACGATGCATCACTTAGCCAATATCTTGACATATTAGCTTCGTCGGATGTTGCTACCTATATCAACCAGCACAGTACGCAACAGGTCACAAAAGATCAAGTGACATCGGAATTACAAAACAACCAGATCGCATCAGACCCACAGTATAGTCCTGCTGTAAGCGAAGTGTTCTTCAGCACAGCTTATACGGGTCCTCTCACCGCAACAAGTTTTCAAGATGTACCACCAGAAATTCATGCCAAGGTTGATACTATCGAGAAAGAAAGTCCTGTCGATCAAAAGGATACTGCTATTGTGCATGTCGCGCTTACCGATACGCCAAGTATAGCACTTGGTGACTCTGCGGCAGTGCAGCAACAAGACGAACTGACAATCATTGGTTTTCCTGGGAATGGTGATGTTGGGAGTAGTCCAACAAGCGTACTTAGTTCATCGATCAACAAAGTTATCGTTAGTTCGCTTAAAACGACTGATAATAATGCACCTGTTATTCAAGTTGGCGGCAACGTTGAGCATGGTGATAGCGGTGGTCCTGCGTTAAATAGTAGTGGCAAGATTGTGGGCATAGTTAGTTTTGGCACTGCTGATCCGAACTCACCTGGTAGTACCAGTTTTTTGCAGGCCAGTAGTAGTGCGCAAGCGTTGATACAATCGCTTAACCTGGACACAACACCTGGGACATTTCAGAAAGAGTGGAATCAGGCATTCACAGCCTATGCCTCCACCTCGGCTGGACACTGGCACAAAGCGCAAATGGGCTTTGCGCAACTACAAAGCGCTTATCCTAATTTCAAAGCAGTTACGCCTTACCTGACCTATGCACAAGGCCAAGCAAAAAACGAAACAACACCTCCTACTGGTGGTAGTAGCCCAATACATATTGGAAATACAACATCCATTCCAGCCCTTGCATGGACCATTGGAGCATTAACACTGATCGCCTTTCTCGCCCTCTTAATCGTTGCCCTCGGCTTTGGACGGCGTGGTAAGAAAAACGCAGTACCAGTAAGTGCTCCACAGGGCTACCCTGCTCAAATGGGTCAAGGAGTTCCGATGCAGCCAGGGCCGCAGATGCAGCAAAACAATGCTTTTGTCCCTTCTGCTCGAAATGTTCCACAAGCATACGGAAACGGTTTATCAGCATTTGGTGCTCCAATACCTCCTCCTGTTCAACCTTATCCGGGACAGCAGGCAACGGTAAGACAGCAACCGACACCAATAACACCTGCTCCACAAGCGACACCAGGACAGCAAGCCACACCGTCCGATGCCTCTGGTGTGCTACATCCGTGGCCTTGTGGACATTTGAATCGCTCGACCGCACGTTTTTGTAGCATCTGTGGTGAGCCAGCGCCTCCACCACCTGCATCGTCTACATTTGTACGTCGCTTTGAGCAGTAAAGGGGAATTTATGATACGTAAAGTGGTTCATGGCACAATCTTTCCACGCGAGGATGGCAAGGTCATTGACGAGCATTTCGGTGTTTTGAACACTCAAAGCGATGCGTTTAGTCTCGCGCATATGACAGCTCCCGCAGCATGGCGCGAACCCGCACAAATTGCTACGTTTGACGAGGTAGTGATTGTGGTACAAGGTGTGCTTGCGGTTGAAGCGGATGGTACACGGCTTGCTATCGAAGCAGGAGAAACGTGTCTAATTGAGAAAGGTACACGCGTAATTTATAGCAATGCCAGTCAAGAACAAGCATGTGAATACTGGTCATTATGTTTACCTGCCTTCCGACCGGAACGCACAAACATGAACGTATAAAATAAGAATAAAGCAGCAACATAGGCGGGTACACCTCGGTGTACCCGCCTATGTTGCTGCTTTATTCTTATTTTAAGCACCCATGATATTGTAGCCAGCATCAACGAACATGATTTCGCCTGTGATGGCGCGTGCATGTGGACCACAGAGGAACAGTGCAGCATCACCAACTTCGCTTTGTTCGATGTTGCGACGTAGTGGTGCGACTTGCCCCATTTGCTCACGGAACGAGGTGAAACCAGAGACACCACGTGCGGCAAGTGTGTTCAGGGGGCCAGCCGAGATTGCATTTACACGAATGTTGTACTCGCCCAATTCAAACGCGAGATAGCGCACGCTACACTCTAACGCGGCTTTAGCGACAGCCATCACATTGTACTTTGGCATCACACGTTCACTCGCCATATAGGTAAGGGTGAGCATGTTGCCGCCTTTAGCTTGCATCAATGGTTTTGCTCGCTTTGCCATCGCAATCAACGAATAAGCACTGATATCAAGCGCGGTGTGGAAGCCCGCACGTGTGGTATCAGTAAAGGGATTCTCTAGTTCGCTTGGTGGTGCATAGGCGACGGAGTGAATGAGGATATCAAGTTCTCCGTTAAATATGTTGCTTGCCTCTGCAAATGCTGCATCAAGTTGATCGTCCTGCTGTACATCACATTGCACAACGGACGTATTAGGAATTTTTGTTGCTAGCTCGCGCACATACTTTTCCATGCGGTCCTGATAGGCCAATACAATCTGCGCACCCTCTGCCGCGAGTGATTGTGCGATAGCCCAGCCAATAGAGCGATGATTTGCCACGCCAAAAATAAGTGCTTTCTTACCCTCTAATAAAGGCATACTCTTGCTCCTCTTACTAAAAGATATATTTGTTTGCACAGAGGCAACGCAAGTTGCCTCTGTGCAAACAAATATATCTTTCTTTTCTATCGTTCGATTGGATAGCGACGACCAACCCAGCCGTTCATGCCGTTTGCTAGATTATGAACCTTGTGAAGACCTGTCAGTAACGCGATCTCGGATGCCGTTGAGCTACGCTGGCCCGATGCACAGACAAAGATTACATCTTGATCTGGTGGTAAATTCAACTCTTTGAGTGCCTTACCAAAGCTATAGATGCCGCTAATCGTTACAAGTTCTGCCTCGGCGATATGCCCGCGATTCCATTCTTCCGGTGTACGCACATCTATGACACGCGTACCCGAATCAATCATACTTTTGGCTTCGTCCGTCCCAATTGTTGTGTAGGGTAATGCTTCGTCCTCGTCTTCGTATGCCATGCCTATCTCCTTACTGTTGCTGTTCTTGTGACTCGCTTTTATATTGTTCTAGCCAGATGCGGCTTAAGAGTGTTGGAGTAATCATATACTCATCGCCCACAAACGTCATTGTGAGAAGTCCCTGATCTTCCATTTCACGAAAATCGTCTGTAATGAGATAGTAGGTGCGAAGTATCCGTGTTAGATCGCTCTCCGGCAACTGCTTCCAGTCCAAAAGCACACTGAGGACTGCCGCATATTTGGGACTACCATCGTCCACTGCTCGCATAGACTACCTCTTCCTTTCACATATTCAGCATCCCTGCCGTGTTGACCCATTATAGCACAATGTCTGCCTGGGATATGCTATAACGTTAACAGGCAATGCAGCGAAGGAGAGGCACCTATAATGCATGACGACAATCAATCAGAGGTACAACCTATTCAAGCGAGCACGATTATTCGGAATATTGGACAGTTGGTTACGATGGCACAACCACCAATAGCAGGAGCCAATGGACAGTTGCAAGTACTTGAACAGGCAGCAATCGCGGTTCAAGAAGGCATTATCGTTTGGATTGGCAACAATGCTGATGTACCCTCTCTGTTTCTACAAAATAATAGCACTGATACTAACGAGATAACAGTGATTGATGCTCAAGGAGTAGTGATCACACCAGGGTTTGTTGACTCACATACGCATCTTGTCTTCGCAGGGAATCGAGCCGAGGAATTTCACTTGCGACGCAGTGGTGTGAGTTATGGGAAATTGCTTGCAGAGGGCCGAGGTATCCTCACAACAATGAATGCGACACGTGCTGCTGATACTCATACCTTGCTGACATTGGCACGCGCACATCTTCATACGATGCGCGACTATGGCACAACAACTGTCGAGGTCAAAACAGGTTACGGTTTAGATGTGGCAACGGAAGAAGCTTGTCTTCACATCATCAATACGTTGAATAGGCAAGAAGATGCTACTCCGAGTCAGCAACGTATGCGCATCATTCCTACATTTCTTGGTGCGCACAGTGTGCCACCTGAATATAAGGGAAGACGAAGCGCGTATGTCGATCTCCTTGTAAACGAGATGTTGCCCAGATTCGCGCCACTCGCACGTTTTTGTGATGTCTTTTGTGAGCGAGAGGCTTTCACGGAACAAGAGAGTCGGCGTATTCTTGTGCGGGCGAAAGAATTGGGGTATCGCCTGAAAGTACACGCCGATCAACTTAGTCCATCTGGTGGTACACGGCTTGCGGCAGAACTAGGAGCAGTTTCCGCCGATCATCTCGATCATGCAACAGATACGGACCTCGACGCGTTACGAGAAGCTGGAGTTGTCGCGACTCTTCTTCCAGGATGCTCATATACATTGCGTAGTCCTTATCCATCGGCACGGCGTTATATAGACCGCGGCCTGGCAGTTGCATTGGCTACGGACTTCAATCCAGGCACCTCATACTGTGAGAATATGCAGATGATTCTTGGCCTGGCAATGTCAGAAATGGATATGACGCTTGAGGAAGCGTTGCTAGCGACAACAATTAACGGCGCACGAGCAGTGGCGTTACAGGACTCAATCGGCAGTATCGAGGTGGGGAAACGCTGTGAACTTGCTTTGTGGTCAATCTCTGACTATCATGAGATTGGTTATCACTTTGGTGTAAATCTCGTACAATCTGTGCTTGTACAAGCTTGAGCGACTGTTTCATAGGAGAGAATGTTTCACGTGAAACATTCTCTCCTATGAAACAGTGCGAGGATAAGATATGCGACAATCGGTACGCGAAGAAAACCAATTTGTTGTCGATTTACTTACAACACTACAAAAGGACCGCTTCAGCCTCGCTGCATGGTGGCATTTTCTCGTTCGTTCATGGAATATGTCATGCGAGACTGCGAGGAATGCCCCTTCGCTTACACGTTCCTGGCTTCGCGTGACAATTTTGATGAGTGTTCTCGCATGTAGTATGTGCATCGCTGTGGGTATACTTGAAGGACTTGTTACGATGCTTCGTTTGTTGCCTGGATTTGTTTTTTGTATCGCATGGCAGCAATGCGATGCTTTCTGGCATTTAGGCTTAAATAGAGATATACAGACGGGCAAACTTTTACCCCGGATTGGCATAGCGAATGTCCTGACAGGATTACGTGGATTGGGTGCATCATTTCTTTTAGGAAGACTTCTCGGTGGACTCATCACACCAACATGGCTAGCCTTGGCTGTATTTCTTTTTGGCGTTGTAACTGATATCCTTGATGGACAGCTTGCACGAAGAACTCATACGCAAAGTAGGCTTGGTCAAATTATAGATGGTGAAACTGATTTTTGTCTCTATCTCGCACTGAGTATTATTCTTGTACAAGATGGCATTCTTCCACTGTGGTTGGGTATAGTGCTGATACTACGCTTTTTTGTACCACTTATCGCGGCTATCGGCAGCTATTTTCTCTTCGCGCAACCAGTGCGTTTTGGTTCAACGATATGGGGTAAATGCGCAGGACTAGCCCAGTGTCTCTATTTTTTCGTATTGCTAGCACCACCACAATTGATGTTTATTGTACAAACGGTTAGTCTTCCGCTTCTTATCGCTACCATCGTTTTCACTATCGCGGCACCTGTAGCACAGATTGTGGTAAATCTGTAGAGACCGATGATTGGTGTATCCGCGAAAGAACAATGGACGCGCACATTGCTTCGCTCGTGCCGAGGACGCGATAAATCGGTCCCTACTAGACTGTCAAACGACATGTGGCAGAACTCCAGTACGGGTCTGATTTCATCACACCCTCTGGGCGACTGATTTCGTCCACAACATTGATGAGACGTTTCACCATCCTTCCAACGTGGTCGAGGGGCGAAAGGGTGTGATGAAATCAGACCCGTACTGGAGTTCCCCGTTGGCCCCTTCTCTTTCTGCCACATGAGAATTGACAGTCTACTACTAGTCTGTCAAATTGCATACATTGCTTCCGTAAATGTTTCACGTGAAACATTCATCGTTTTAAATAGTATATCTTATGTATGTTAGAATGTGAGCAACGTCGCTCGGAAAGGAGTCTTCATGACGAAGACATTATCTACACAAAACACTTCTGCTTCTACTGTCACTCTCAATGGTCAAGCTCTTACTGCTGCCGAGGTACTTGCTGTTGCACGGCAATATGCGCAAGTGGAACTGGGGAATGAGTCTATTGCTTTGATACAGGCTGCGCGTTCGGTTATTGATGATATCGCGGCTCAAGGGAAAAAAATTTATGGAGTAACAACTGGTTTTGGACATCTCAGTAGTGTGCGTATTCCGCAAGAACAGCTTGTACAACTACAGCATAATTTGTTGCGTAGTCATGCGGCAGGCGTTGGTGAGCCGTTGAGTGAAGAGGTTACACGAGCGATGATGCTTTTGTTAGCCGCGAGTCTTGCGCGTGGTCATTCAGGGGTACGCGTTGAGGTTGTGCAAGCATTGCTTGCTTTGCTCAACGCACACGTTTATCCGTTTGTGCCATCACGCGGTTCCGTGGGTGCCAGTGGCGATCTTGCCCCACTAGCACATCTAGGCTTGCTGCTTGTAGGAGAGGGTGAGGCATTGGTAACAGGTCAGCGCGTTGCAGGAGCAGAGGTATTGAAACGCATTGAGCTAGCACCGTTACGCTTGCAAGCGAAAGAGGGGCTGGCACTCATCAACGGCACACATTTGATGGAGGCAATCGCGATTTTAGCACTCGCGGACGCAAATATACTCGTGGAGACCGCCGAAGTCGCCTGCGCGATGAGTCTTGAGGGATTGTTAGGCAGTCATGCACCACTTGATGCTCGCATTCATACACGACGTGGACAGGTAGGACAGCAGACGAGTGCCACACACCTTCGTGAACTCGTGCGGAAAAGCGAGATACACGAAAGCCATCGCGATTGTCCACGAGTGCAAGACCCATACACACTCCGCTGTGCGCCACAAGTATTCGGTGCTATTCGCGATGCCCTTACGTATTGCACACAAATTTTTGAGCGCGAATTGGGAGCGGTAACAGACAATCCACTTGTCTTTGTGGAAGAACATGATGTTATCAGTGGAGGCAACTTTCATGGACAACCATTAGCCCTTGCACTCGATATGATGGCAATAGCTCTCGCACAACTAGCGAGTTTCTCCGAGAGGCGCGTCTATGACCTTGTAGGACCACATGAATGGGATAAGGGAGGCGCCCCGCTGTTTCTGACGCCCAATCCTGGCCTCAATTCTGGTCTGATGATTACGCAATACGCTGCCGCTGCACTTGTGAACGAAATCAAGCTACTGGCTCATCCTGCGAGCATAGACTCTATTCCAACCTCGGCAGGTATGGAAGATTTTGTCAGTATGGGTGTAACGAGTGCTCACAAATTGCTACGTGTTATTGAACATGTACAGCAGGTTGTTGCTATCGAATTGCTGTGTGCCGCCCAAATGTTAGAATTTCGTAAACCTCTAAGTCCTGGTTTAGGTGTGTTGGATGCATATGACCGTGTACGTTCGCTGGTCGCCAAACTCGAACAAGATCGTATTCTCGCACCCGACATGGCGATTTTAGCGCAAGCAGTCAAGGATGGGGTGTTTTCAGAGGCGTGATGTTTCACGTGAAACATTGTTGTAGTTTGTCAAAGTTCATATCGTAAATCCCTGTACGGGTCTGATTTCATCACACCCTCTTGGCGACATACAATGTTAAAGGATTTGATGCTACGTGACATATGTCCTCGAACGTTCTCAATTGCTAAGAGGGTGTGATGAAATCAGACCCGTACAGGGGTTTCGCCACGTTTCTCTTCTTAACATATAATGTTTCACGTGAAACATTAACGCATCACTTGTCCTCCGTTTACTGGGATGATCTGCCCTGTAATATATGAGGCGGCAGGTGATGTTAGAAAAAGGGCTACGCCGAGAATGTCTTCTGGCGTTCCCCAACGTTGCATTGGCACACCCTGGATCATCTTTTCATGTATGCTCTCAGGAAGGTGCTTTGACCAATCATTTTCAATCCATCCAGGAGCAATACAATTGACGCGAATGTGTGGTGCATATTCTAGTGCCAGACAGCGCGTTAATGACATAATCGCACCTTTACTCATAGCGTAGAGTTGACTTGTTAAACCAATACCACCAGAAATCGCCCCATCCCAGCCGATAGTGAGAATACTTCCATTATTCCGCATAAATGGCTTGATTTGACGGCAACATTGCCATGCACCCAGAACATCAACCGCCATCATACGATCAAACATCGCAACCTCGCTCATGCCCTGTGTCTCTTTTGAATTCGCACTCGCACCAGCGTTGTTGATCCATATATCGAAGAGTCCGAACTGTGCATGTGCCTCTGTAATAAATCGAGTGATCTGGTCTGATTGACTCAAATCAGCCTGCATCGGTACAGCATGACCGCCTTGTGTCTCTATCTGACGCACGACATCCTCCGCACCCTGTCGTGAGTTATGATAATGTACAAGTATGGTCACGCCCTCTGCAGCAAAGCCAAGAGCCAAAGTGCGACCAATACCGTGTCCTGCTCCTGTAATGACGACTGTTTTTCCTGTAAGCATAAGTGTCCTTTTAAATATGTTTCACGTGAAACATAGTCGAAAAGCAGGGAGACCGCAAGGGTCTCCCCTACATTTTTGTGAGTGCCCCACATGTAGGGGAGACCCTTGCGGTCTCCCTGCTTTTCGGCTCGCAACATTTGTCGTGTATCATAGCTATGTGCTACACTGAGAGAAACGACGATGGTGTCGTTTGCAGGTACGCCACGATGCGCGTATACGAAGGGAGTATATCCGGTGATTACCCATGAGGATTCTCTACACGTCTCATCCTCTCCTACTCGTTCAGACTATCATATACTATTACGCCAACTACGTCACGATATCCTGGTACGTTACCGTCCTCATATCAAAGAAGGCCCTGGCCCGATCCGTATGATGGCACGCGTTGT
>CAXTWV010000087.1:10288-15955 GCA_964248005.1 uncultured Ktedonobacteraceae bacterium
TGTGAACGGCTCTTACTATCGCAACACATCGACCCACGTATGTATGATATCTATGGCATTGGAAATCCTCTCCTCCGCGAACGGCTGGCACAAGAGATGCGGCAGTGGGGGTTGTCAGTTCGTAAGGAACAAGTCGCGGCAAGTCTAGGTGCGATGGATGGTATAGACAAAGTGCTACGCGGTCTGCACATTATGTATCTTGCACAGGGTATATCTGATGCTGCGATTCTTTTTCCAGAGCCAGGCTTTGGCGTTCCAGAGTGGCAAGCACGCTCTTTTGGCTACCGTATGCATCATTTCCACACACTAGAGGAAAACAATTTTAAGCTGTCAGGTACACAACTTGACAAGTTACTCACTGAACATCCCGATATTCATGTTCTCTATCTCACTATCACCAATAATCCTACAGCATTCGCGTATACAGCAGATGAATTGAACGATCTCTATGCTACATTGAAAAAGTATTGGGAAGCTGGACGCTCAATTTATATACTCGCTGACCTCGCTTATATTGGTACGGGCAAGCCAGCCGAAGACTTAGCACGCATGGCTACATTTTCCGAACCAGAGGTATTGCAGCATACCATCTTTGTAAGCAGCTTCTCAAAGACACATAGTCTTACGGGAGAACGCTTTGGTTGGGTCACAGTCGGCGATCCCGCGCTCATGCCCAAACTTAGCCCTTGCTGGACAAATACAATGGCCTCACTCCCTGGTGAATGGCAGATACGCTTTATGGCCTATCTCCGTCTCTTTGACACCCGTCCGTGGCTCTCGGAGAAGCTTCGTGCATTTTATCGCTTACGCCGTCAACGCCTTATCACACAACTACGACGTATCGACGAAGAGCAGCATCTCTTCAAGAACATCTATCTTGACGATGATGCAACAGTCTACAATTGGAGTCAACTGCAACCAGAAGAGGATGCGTTTTCGCTCTTTGAGAAAACGGGTATCGCTGGCGTCCCCGGTTCAGGCTTTGGTTACACAGACGAGTATATCCGTTTTTCCATCGGCGTCATTCCGCCAATGGCTTAACCTTGCTAGTTACATATCCAGATGGTACCCTTATACAATGAACGTTGATAATCGAACATGGAATTGCATCCCTGTACGGGTCTGATTTTATCACACCCTGCTCGCGCTTCACTCTGTTGGAAAACATGAGAAACGTTCCAATATTCCTCAAGCACATGTGATTGAAGAAAGGGTGTGATAAAATCAGACTCGCACAGGGGTTTATTCAGAAGCGTTCATTTGGGTGAATGTTTCACGTGAAACATTCGTAGCGTAGTGAATACATAGAATTGGAGAATAAGAATGGCTCTTCGCGTAGGCATTAATGGTTTTGGACGCATTGGGCGTCAGTCGATGAAGGCAATGCTGGAACGCTATCCACGCGATATCGAGATCGTCGCGATCAACGATCTTACTGATACAAAAACAAATGCACACCTGCTGAAATATGACTCTACCTATGGACGTTTCCCTGGTGAGGTCGAGGCAACGCCAGAAGCACTTATCGTTAACGGACACAACATCAAAGTTATTTCACAGCGTGACCCGGCCCAGATTCCCTGGGGTGATCTCGGTGTACAGCTTGTCATCGAGTCAACTGGATTTTTCACCGATGCGAGCAAAGCGGCGGCACATCTACAAGGCGGTGCAAAGAAGGTTATTATTTCCGCTCCCGCAAAGGGTGAAGACCTGACCATCGTGCTTGGCGTCAATGACGCTATGTACGACCCCGCCAAGCACAATATTATCTCGAATGCCTCCTGCACCACAAACTGTCTCGCTCCAACCGCGAAGGTGATGAATGATAGCTTTGGCATCGAGTATGGACTGATGAATACGATTCACTCATATACGAATGATCAGCGCATTCTTGACCAGGTACATGCAGACCTACGTCGCGCACGCACAGCTGGCGCGAACATCATTCCAACCACCTCTGGTGCGGCTGTTGCTCTGGCACTAGTCATTCCAGAACTCAAAGGCCGTTTTGATGGTATGTCATTGCGTGTTCCAACAGTCACAGTGTCAGTGGTTGATTTTGTGGCAACCACACGGAAGGAAGTCACACGCGATAGTGTGAACGCAGCCTTCAAAGAAGCTGCGGCTGGTCCACTCAAGGGTATCCTGGATATCAACGAAGAGCCATTGGTCTCCACCGATTATCGTGGCGACTCGCATTCGTCTATCGTTGATGGACTCTCGACGATGGTACTTGGCGGCAATATGGTGAAGGTGATCGCGTGGTACGACAACGAATGGGGCTATTCTAGCCGCGTCGCCGATCTCGCGAACTTCGTGGGGCAAAAGGGTTTCTAATGGACAAGAAGACATTGCGCGATATTGACGTTGCGGGTAAACGCGCATTAGTGCGTGTTGACTTCAACGTTCCTTTAGACGACGAGCAACACATCACCGATGATACGCGTATCGTCGCGGCACTCCCCACCATTTCAGCGTTGCTGGATGGTGGCGCCTCCGTCGTCCTTATGTCGCACCTCGGTAGACCCGATGGCAAGGTTGTTGAGACGCTACGCATGGCACCGATTGCGCAACGCTTGAGCGATTTGTTGCATAGACCAGTACAGCCAGCCAGTGATAGTATAGGGCCAGAAGTCGAGGCACAAGCAAAGGCGTTACAAGCGGGTCAGGTACTCTTGCTAGAAAATCTCCGCTTCCACAAGGAAGAAGAGAAAAATGATCCAGCGTTCGCACAACAGTTAGCACGCCTCGGTGATATCTATGTCAACGATGCCTTTGGCACGGCGCATCGTGCTCATGCCTCAACCGAGGGTGTTGCCCATGTGTTACCAGGAGTGGCTGGCTTTTTGATGGAAAAGGAACTGAACTTTCTTGGTTCCACGCTGGAAAACCCGAAGCGTCCATTCGTAGCTATCATAGGTGGCGCGAAAGTTTCAGATAAAATTGCTGTCTTAGAACGACTCATCGAGCTTGCTGATGTCCTCTTAATCGGGGGTGGCATGGCGAACACCTTTCTTGCCGCCGAGAACTACGAGATTGGCGAGTCGTTGTTTGAGGAAAGCAAGCTAGATGTTGCACGTGAATTAATCTCGAAGGCACACCAGCACAACGTCAAATTGCATCTGCCGTCGGATGTCGTGATAGCAGACCGCTTCGCAGCTGACGCTCACCATAGAACAGTCAGTTGCTATCAGGTTCCTAAAGAGGGATGGCGTATTCTTGATATTGGTTTTGCCACTCTCGCCAACTTTCGCACAGCACTAGATGATGCGAACACGATTATCTGGAATGGTACGTTGGGAGTCGCGGAAATGCCTGCGTTCGCCGAGGGCACGAATAGCATGATACAAATTCTGGCAGAGCGCACGCAAGAGGGAGCAACAACCATTATTGGCGGTGGTGACTCCGCGGCAGCAGTGGAACACGCGGGAGCAGCCGACAAAATGACGCATGTCTCAACCGGTGGAGGAGCGTCGTTAGAGTTTCTTGAAGGCCGCACATTGCCTGGGGTAGCGGCGTTACAAGATAAAGCATGATGGAGGAGTAGGCATGGCACGCGCCCGTACCGCAATTCTCGCGGGTAATTGGAAGATGAATTATGGTCCTACTGAAGCGAAATCTTTTGCGAAAGAGATATTGCCAGAGCTTGGGCAGGTGCTGGATAACAGCACACAAACACTCTGCATTCTTTGTCCACCAGCGATCTCGTTGAGTGCGGTACGAACAGTTTTCGATACGCTTCCATCGTCGCTGCAAAACTCCATCGAACTTGGTGCGCAAAACATGTACTTTGAGGAAAAAGGAGCCTTCACAGGTGAGATTTCACCTCTCATGGTGCGTGAATTATGTAGCACAGTTATTCTTGGTCATTCAGAACGTCGTATGCACTTTGGTGAGACAAACGAACTCGTCAACAAAAAAGCATTATCAGCATTGCAACACGGCTTACGTCCAATTATCTGTGTTGGTGAAAACGAGGAGCAGCACGCAACGGGGGAGACAGAACAAGTTATCAGCTCACAAATTCAGGGGTGCCTGTGCGATTTTCCCACAGAACATCTGCGAGATATCGTTGTTGCCTATGAACCAATCTGGGCTATCGGTAGTGGTAAAGCAGCGACGGTAGATGATGCAGGAAAGGTAGCCTCTGCTATCCGTCAGCTTTATCGGAATATGTACAATGAAGATGTGGCTACAACATTGCGTGTTTTGTATGGTGGTAGTGTCACCTCAGACAATATCAACGAATTTACGGCTCATCCCGACATCGACGGAGCGCTTGTCGGCGGTGCGAGCATCAAGCCCGATTTCGTCGAAATTGTGCGTAAAGTTGTGGAAAACATGTAAAAGGGTTTCAAAGAAACAGACTGTAGGGGTTATAATTCATTACGCTCTTGCCACATTGACAATGTGGCAAGAGCGTAATGAATTATAACCCCAGTCTGTCTAAATTCGAGAAGAAGTGCTGAGAATACTTTGAACCCCAGAACCATCCTCTAATAAGTGTACTTCTGCTATATTAGTCACCTTGTGTTCCGACGAAATAGATATGATGATATTGATAGATTGTGCAATTTGTGTACGTATCAATTCTGTTCGCATAGAGGATTTTTCTCTTTGAGCCAACACACAAAGCGTCTCAAAGCGCGTTAGACAGTCTTGTACGTTCTGGGCATACATTGTAGTCATCACACCATTTAAACCGTTGTACATGGCTTGTAGCAACGTTTCTGCATCGTTGCTCCGACATTCACCAATAATCACGCGTTGTACATGCATACGTTCAGCATGAGCGAGCAAATCGCTTGTGGTGGTATGCTCTGCTTTGTTCGTCTGTAGAGCGATTTTATGAGGTTGCTTCAAGCGTAACTCAGCGACATCTTCAATAGTCACAATGCGTTCATGTTGAGGTATAGAGGCACAGAGTGCGTTGAGTAGTGTTGTGCATCCAGAGCTTGCAGGACCGCAGATAAGTATGTTCAAACGCGCTTGTACATAGCCGTGTAGTATATCCGCCATCGCTTGAGTCATAGTTCCCTGCTTCACTAGATCAGATAGAGTTGACAGGTTCTTTTGCTGTTTACGGATTGTCAATGCGGGTCCATTCAGCGCACTTGGTGGTAAAACGGCTGTGAGCAATGAACCATCAGGTAAGCATACATCAGTGAGAGGATGTTGGCGGGAAAGAGGTTGTTTCGCAGTCCGCAAAAGCTGTTCGATGACATGTAGCATATGTTGCTCATCCGAAAAATGATATGGAGTTTGTTGTATTGTGCCATTGCGCTCGACATAGATGCGCTGTGAGCCGAGTGCGGTTATTAAAGAGATCGTTTCGTCACGGAGAAGAGCGTCAAGTGGGTTTGTATCATGCTCCGGTATGCGCTTATTGAAGAGAATTGTTTTATCGTCATCAAAAGGCTCCTCTTCATGCCCTGATGTCTGTATTATTAGCGAAGGGTTGAAAACAGAAAGTGGCATCGTTGGCAAGTCTTCGTAGCACACAGTATGTTCTTGCGTCTGCGTTGCCGCTACAGGAGATTCAGGATGAACATCATTCAGCCACATATCATCTGAATCTTCTTGTGTTTCAAGGGTGCTTAATATATTGCGCCGAATGTGCGTTCTCGAACGTGCCGAAGGTAGTGGATATTTTTGTGTGTGCATAGC
>CAXTWV010000088.1:0-2624 GCA_964248005.1 uncultured Ktedonobacteraceae bacterium
GATTTATAGCGTCCACAGGCAATTCATTGCCTGTGGACGCTATAAATCTGGTCCTTACGACCCCATCAGATAAGGAGAGATACATTATGCTTTACGATCAAGTGGTAGAAGCGACGACGGCGTTACAGAGGCATACATCTGTAACGCCTGTGGTGGCACTCATTCTTGGCTCTGGGCTGGGCGAACTCGCCGATGAAATAGAGAACGCGGTTGTCGTCCCCTATACAGATATTCCACACTTCGCACATTCTACGGTGGTAGGACATGCTGGTCGCCTTGTATTGGGAACGCTTGAAGATGTGCCAGTGGTAGCGATGCAGGGTCGTTTTCATTTCTATGAAGGCTACTCGTTACAGGAAGTGACTTTTCCAGTACGGGTCATGCACATGCTCGGAGCACAAGTGCTATTAGCAAGTAATGCGGCTGGTGGCGTCAATCCTATCTATAAGCCGGGAGACTTTATGCTGCTTCGTGACCATATCTCGATGCCAGGGTTGGCGGGTGCGAATCCATTGATAGGTGCGAACGAGGAGCGTTTTGGCGAACGCTTTCCACCTTTGGCAAAAGCGTATGATGGAGCCTTGCGGAGCCTCGCGCATTCCATCGCTGAACGCTATCTCGAACTGACGATCCATGAAGGTGTGTATACGATGGTAGCTGGCCCAAGCTATGAGACGGGTGCTGAACTGCGCTTTCTTCGTGCCATAGGGACAGACGCGGTAGGGATGTCAACCGCACCGGAGGTGATTGTGGCGCGACACATGGGCATGCGCGTACTCGGTATGAGCCTGATTACCAATACCGCAACAGGTGATGAGAGCGAAGAGGTTAATCATGCAGAAGTACTCGCTGCTGGAGATGCCGCGCGTCAAGGTTTTTCTGCACTCATGCGCGGCATTGTTCGTGAGGTGCCTAGTTTGCTTTCGTGATATCTAGGTTTCTCCACGTCCAATTGTAATACTGTCCTGCCCAGTCAATAAGTATTACCGCATCATAATCACCTGCCTGAATACTTGGAGGCACAGTATAATTCCATGTAACATGCCCTTGTGCATCGCTTTGTTGCACTTGCGGGGTATGAGCAGTATCAAAGGCAAGTCCTTGAACTTCCTGTGCATCATCGTTTTGGATTTTCGCGGTTATCGGATTAGTCAAATTAGCTGTGTTCAGTAAACTATCGCGCGAAAAGCTTATACCTTTACCACTCGGTATTCGATGAATCAGCCACAGCTTAAATGTAATACCCGCCGTATTAATACGCTTATTAGTAGCACTACATGTACCACCTGACTTATCAGTTGCGTGTACAGAGAAGGTATACATATGACTACCATCCGCTATTTCAGGAGTAGAGAAGGCTTCTACAGCAGGGCAACCTACTGGTGTAACGTGTACAACTGGTGTTGTGCTTGCTGTTGGCTTTTGTTTTGATACAACTGCTGTTGGTGCTGACCCTCTTGTATCTCTATTGTTATTTTGCTGTGCTGTCTGTTTAGGACGCGTAAACGCTCCTGTTGCAAAACCTGTCATAAGACCAGAAAGAGCGAAGAGAAACAAAGCAAGAATAGCGATAAGAGTTGAGCGGCTATTGCTCGTCGCTCTGAAATTTGGATTTGGTTGTCGGCTAGATGCTGCTGGCTGCATATGATATACTCACTCTTTTCTTGCTTATTACTCAAATATCTGCTGTAGATGTGTTCTATTCTATCATGTTCTCTTGTGTGCCTCCTTGAAAATAAACGTTGAGTAGCCCAAATTGGTAGCTTTCCGCAGGAAATGTAGCTATAGAACACAAAAAAAGAGACCGATCTATGTCCTGGGGGGAACAAGATCGGCGTACCTAGATAAGGGGTGTGTGGGGGAAGTCCTAGGCTCGGCATAGTCAGAATGAGTCAACAGCTAAGATGGCTCGATGGAGCTAGATGGAATGGTGCATGCCATAAGACATCGAGCCATCCTGCCGCTTTCCAACTTCTTGTATGCTTCTCTATAAAGAAAAACGGGGTCTCCTGCTTTTTTGGGGCATCTCGCAGCAATCTCACGAGAAAGTGTGGTCCTGTTCGACAAAACGTTCGTAGTATATAATAGGACAGAGAAATACTTTGATGATACAACGCATACAAATATATGAAGGCTCCCGAAAGGAAACTGAAATGGGTGGACACTGGGTTGAACTGATCATTGTTGTGCTTGTTGGTTTAGCACTTTTTGGACCCAAAACGCTGCAATCATTAGGGCGTAATGCAGGCAGAGGCATAGGCCAAGCAAAAGACGTAAAGGACAAGATCATGTCCGATTTACCGATGGAAGAAATCCATAAGATATCACAGAGCATTCCCACAAGTCCACGTCACGCTGTGCAAATACTCATGACCCCTGAGCAAAAAGAGCGTGTCAAGGCCGCCGAGCAAGCCAGCCAACCCGTTCAGCCGACACCAGACAGCAAACAGTCTTAACCGAATGTTTTGGTGTAGGGGCCATAATTCATTACGCCCTCGTCCCCCGTTGATATCCGGGACGAGGGCGTAATGATGCCGTTTGACAAATTAACAGGGATATGTCGCCCTGTAGGGACCGATGTATCACGTCCTCTTGGCCTTTTCATTCGCCGACAAGGACGTGAT
>CAXTWV010000088.1:2634-15895 GCA_964248005.1 uncultured Ktedonobacteraceae bacterium
TTTTGGGTCAATAATTCTTTCGGCCGGGGGCCGGTATTGCGGGTCTGTGGGGTTATTTAATTATGGCCCCTACAAATGGTTGTTTATTGTTCTTGTTTTTGAGCGGGTAGTGCTGGTGGAAACATGAGACCCGATAGAAGCCAGCTAAGAATGCTCGTTATCACAATGGAGCCGACGAGCATATGAGTACTCCACACAGTACCATACACGAGTGAAACTATGAGCGTATAGGTCAGCAACCATATCCCCGGCACGCTTGCAACGAAGATACGAAAACGCTCTATAGATGCAAGTGATGGGCGTATCAGAAGGTACGCACAATCTATGAGTAACCCTGCAACCATGCCAATGGGGATGACGATGTAGTTGTTTTGCATAGCGGCAAGAGGTGCTGCGCTAATAGTCAGTGCAATGAAAAAGAAACCGAAGAAGACGTTCCAGCGACGCAGCAGATACATCGTCAAGCCAGCCAGAAACGCTCCTTGTATAACGTAGGCCGCAATAGCAAGTGCTTGCCCCGTCTCGTTTGTCTTTGGAGTGTCAACAAGCCAGAGAGTTGTATATGGACTTATTGACTGCGAAATTAACGCCCAATAGGTCAAAAGTAGGGTAAATGAGAGCAGTAGCAACACGCGCGAGAAGCGTGCGTTGTTGACATAGAGTGCATGAAACGGTCCTACGACTACAAAGCCGAAGAAAAGCATCAAGGCAATGTGGGTCGGCGAAAAAGCTGCATCTATGTTTTGCTCAATGCCAAACAGCAGATGCCATGTCATATCTCCCAGTCCACCTATGATTGAGCCAATGATCCCAAGCACAGAGATTTCATAGCCAGCAGGTATCGTCTCGCGCCAGGATATGCCCTTGAGCCGATTGATTAGCATTGCGCCAGGAAGGACAAGAGCTGTCGCAAATAAGCCCGAATACAATACACCATGCCACGGTGTCCAAAAGGTTTCCAGTCGAAAATGGTTATGTGCCCATGCATCTAGCGAAATACCGAGCACAAGCCAGAAACATGCTCCTAAAAAACACCAGGAAAAAACTTGCGGTGAAATTTGTATCCTACTAAGACGACTTTGAAGAGAACGGGTCTCCGCGCTCACTAAACTCATGCGTGTATGTCCCTCTTTACAAATCTGTACTTCGCAACTCTCAGGCTCTCTGTTTTGTTGCGGCAACGACAAGAAATTGTGGCACGTATGCGTTCCTTGCATGCTCAATGCCATACTGCTGTACTATCTCTTGACTCAACTGTGGCTCTATCACTCTTTGTACCACACAACTCGCTTCTATGACAAGATTGAGATAACTACTGCTCTATCAGTGCTACCGCATAGCACGCAATTCCCTCTCGGCGCCCTGCGAAACCGAGGCCATCGGTGGTAGTAGCCTTGATACTTACTTGCTCTTTAGCAAGGTGCAGGTGTTCAGCGATATGGGTACGCATGGCTGAAATATGAGGAGCCATCTGGGGGCGTTCGGCGACGATGGTCACGTCGATGTTGCTGATGGCCCACTGCTCTTTTTGTAACTGATCGTAGATGTAATCGAGGAAGACCGCGCTAGGCTGATCCTTCCAACGTGCATCGGACGAAGGAAAATGAGTGCCGAGATCGCCTAATGCGGATGCTCCGAGAAGTGCATCGACAACGGCATGAATAACTGCATCGCCATCAGAATGTCCTAGCAAGCCATGTGTATGAGGAATGAGGACGCCACCGAGCACGAGAGGGCGGCCCTCAACAAGCGTGTGTACGTCGTAACCGTTGCCAATGCGTAGAGTCATGCAATTTCTCCCTGTAAAAGTGCTTCCGCGATACGTATGTCTTCCTGCGTGGTAATTTTGATATTTGCATATGAGCCTTGAAAGATAGCGACGGGATAGCCTAGACGTTCTAGCAGTGCCGCATCGTCTGTGAAATCCTCCTGCGCGATAGGATCGTGGTGTGCATGGCGGATAAGTGGAAAAGAGAAGACTTGCGGTGTCTGAATAGACCAAAGTTGTGAACGATTCAGCGTCGTCGTGATGATGTTGTCCCGAACTTGCTTGATCGTATCCTTCACGGGAACGGCGGCAACACTGGCCTGATGTGTTTGGGCTGAAAGCAAGCCCTCTTGCAGCATTGCAGGCGTGACAAAAGGGCGTGCTGCGTCGTGAATCATCACCCACTGGCAAGAAGGTGTGCAAGTCGCGAGTGTGTCTAAACCGATAGCCACCGAGTCCTGGCGTCTTCGCCCGCCTGGAACGACAGCGATAACCTTGTGCCACTGTTCCCTTTCAACCAAGTGGAGTGTATCTGGAAGTCGCTCTGTACTGGTGACAATGACGATAGACTCTATAAGTGCTGATGGTTGAAACACATCAAGAGTACGTGCGAGCGTGATGCGTCCCATGAGTGGCGTCCATAGCTTATCACGCCCTAACATACGACGGCTTGACCCGGCGGCAACGATAACGACTGATGCTTTTTCACTCATGAGTTAGAAACTCACAACTGTCGCTGTTTTACAGGTGTTTGAATTTGAGGTTGTGGGCCTGTCGGCTGTTTGGGATGAGCAAAGATCATCCGTCCCGCGACCGTCTGTAACACGCGTGTAACCGTGACCTCAATGGCTGTCCCCATATGCTGGCGTCCATTTTCCACAACAATCATCGTACCATCGTCCAGGTAGCCGACACCTTGCCCTAACTCTTTGCCATCCTGCATGATCTTGATGTGGATGTCTTCTCCAGGGAGCAGGACAGGTTTAATCGCGTTGGCGAGTTCGTTGATGTTGAGTACCTTGACGCCCTGTAGTTCCGCGACACGATTGAGGTTGAAATCGTTGGTGATAATGGCGCAGTGTAGGTTACGTGCCATCTTCACGAGTTTGCCATCGACCTCCGCGATACCTTCTATATCGGCGTCGGTAATCTCAACAGGCACAGAGGCTTCTGTTTTTAGGGTGTTGAGTATTTCAAGACCGCGCCTACCGCGATTACGGCGCATGGTATCTGCCGAGTCCGCGATACGCTGTAACTCTTCAAGCACAAAGCGTGGCACAAGTAACGTTCCATAAATGAAGCCTGTTTGACTGATATCTTTGATACGACCGTCTATGATAGAACTTGTATCGAGCAGTATAGGTGGAAGTGGAGCAGGTTCTGGGACAGTACGCTCCTTCTCCTTGTCTTTCTCTTTTTCCTTTTCGCGGTCCCGTGTGCGTTTCTCGTCGCGTTCGCGCTCTCGCTCCTCGTCGCGTTCGCGGTTTCGACGCGTAACGGAACCTTGGATGCTCAAGAAAAGGTGTCCAATGTCATTTTTGCGCAAAACCGCGATGGTGACACCAAGATAGGCGAAGAGGAGTGCCGCGACGAACGGAAGGATACGGCCCCAGTTCGCGGGCAAGCTATTGAGCGGAATAGCGAGTAGTGCCGAAATGACAAGGCCGATGGTGAGTCCAATCGCCGCAGCGACAAGATCGCTGGCAGCAGCCTTACGAATTTTATCACTTATCCAACGGTAGGGAACAATAGTGATATACGGAGTGATAATGAAAGCGAGAAGAGCGGCAGCGACAGCTATACCAATCACCCACTCGATTTGAGCAGGTAAGTGGCCTCGATCCAGGAAGAAAATGCCGACGACAATGCCGATAGCGACGAGGCTCCCGATAGTACGGGTAAGTATGTTACCAAACATCCCTGCATCCTCCAGAGCAGAACACTAAAACAGCGTTAGTGTGCTCAAGGCAAATGCTTTATACAGGCAAGGAAAGGTCGGTGATAAAGAAAAAAGGATAATAGCGGAAAATGTGTCGCCTGACCCGCCAAATAAAGCCTATGAAAACGCCGTTGAGCCGTAAAAAAAGTATAATACTGTGCTTGCAGTATACTCTCTTATGAAAAGAGAATCAATCCTTGTGCTTTTCGTGTGCATCCTTTCAGTGCAAGAACAAGAAAAGTGATAACTTTCCTTCATGCTTATATTTTCAAAAGTCCTATAATAAATTGTACGTGTCAGATGTTTTTGTGTTGTAAAAAGCTGAATTTCTCTTGTTTAGTGTAGCGCAATTTCCAGTGCAACCGCAAGTGAACTGGCGGTGAGCACCTTGAAATCTGCTGGAAGGCCGACATCCTCCAATTCCGCACGTATCTTTTGGTCACGTCCAGCACTGGGAACAATACAGCGTTTGAAGCCAAGTTTAGCGGCTTCACGGACGCGAAGCGAAAGACGACTTACGGCCCGTAGTTCGCCAGAGAGACCAACCTCTCCGATGAGTGCCATATCAGACGGAATATTTTTCTCGCGATAGCTAGAGGCGATGGCACACGCGACACCAAGATCAATAGATGGCTCTTCCAATGTAAAGCCGCCAACAACATTCGCATAGACATCATGATTGCCTACCGCTAAGCCTACTCGTTTGGTAAGCACCGCGAGTAACATCACGAGACGATTATGTTCGATGCCATTAGTTGTACAGCGTGCGTTACCAAAGTTGCTTGGCGTGACCAGTGCTTGCACTTCAACCAGCAAAGGACGTGTGCCTTCCATGCTGACGACAACGGCGGAACCTGTCGCACCAATCGCGCGGTCTGCTAGAAAGACGGCTGACGGATTCGCGACCTCGATCATGCCTTCGCCTTGCATCTCGAAGACACCGATCTCATGGGTCGCGCCGAAACGATTTTTGACGCCACGCAGAAGGCGATACGAATGATAGCGTTCACCTTCGAGATAGAGTACGGCGTCCGCAATGTGTTCTAGTGCTTTAGGGCCAGCAACGGTGCCTTCTTTGGTCACATGCCCGATGATAAAGATAGGCACATGTGTACTTTTGGCAAGTTGCATCAACTGTAGCGTACATTCACGTACTTGACTGATACTTCCAGGTGCCGAAGTTACATGGCTAGCGATAACGGTTTGGATAGAGTCCACAATGACAAGTGCTGGTTTGAGACGGTTGACCGCTTCCGCAATGACATCAAGCTCAATAGATGCTAGCAAATAAAGGCGTTCACCCGCGATACCTAGACGCTCGGCACGCATCTTAACCTGTTCGATAGACTCTTCGCCGGAGACATACAGAACAGGACCCACAGTATCAGCAATCGCCCCTGAGACCTGTAAAAGGAGTGTTGACTTGCCAATACCCGGCTCACCGCCAACGAGAATCAGTGAACCTGCGACCAACCCACCACCAAGCACGCGATCCATCTCTGGATAGCCGACAGAAATACGCTCCTGTATCAATGGTTTAATATGCGGTAGCAAGATAGGCGTATGTGTGCCTTGCGCGGTAGGAGTAGTGCCAACAAGGGCTTGACGACGTTGTTGAGCGGGGCTTTGCGGCACATCGGTTACTTCTTCAAATGTATTCCATGCACCACAATCAGGACATTTGCCCATCCACTTGCTCTGCTCGCCGCCACATTGCTGACAAACATATTTTGTACGTACTTTAGCCATAAAAAACTCTTTAAACCTAATTTAGAGATGCATCCACGGTAGGGACCGATGTATCGCGTCTTCCGCACGAGCAAAGCAATGTGCGCGTCACTAGAGATCAGATCATATAAATGAACAAAATAAACAGAATATGAAACGCCCGTAGGGGTCTAATTCTATTACACCCTTTGCGGCAACTCACTCTTTCCACAGGATTGATGAAACGTTTCAACATTCCTCCAATAGAATCGATTGCCAACAGGGTGTAATAGAATTAGACCCCTACATGCGTTTTATACACTTAACCAATTGTCAAACAGCATAATTTGATGTATACGAAGAACAACACAAGAAAGACAAAATAAAGAGAGGTATGGAGTATATCCACACCTCTCCGAAAGTCTAAAGGTCTGAACTGCTTTCAGCACCGGCGGAGAGAGCCGCCGCTTCTGGTGCTGCAGGTGCTGGCAACTGCTCGATGCGGTTGCGGACTTGTAGATCGAGATTGCCATCAACGACAACGGCCTCAACGAGATCACCGGGGTGGAACTTGCCTTCCAGCAAGCCTTCTGCCAGTGGGTCCTCGACCATTCTTTGGATGGTACGGCGTAATGGACGCGCACCATACTCAGGATCGAAGCCCTTGTCGATTAAGAACTCCTTCGATGCGGCTGGTACAACGAGTTCTACCTGCTGCTCTGTCAACTGGTTGCGTACACGGTTGAGGAGCAGGTCGATGATAGACTGCATCTCCTCCATACGCAGAGCATGGAAGACAACTACATCGTCGATACGGTTCAGGAACTCAGGCTTGAAGGTATTCTTCAATTCACCGAGGACCTTGTCCTTCATCGAGTCATATTCGCTCTGATGTGCTTTCGCCTTGTCTTTCGACTGCTTAAAGCCCATCTTTGCTTCTCTGTTGAGCAGAGCGGCACCGACGTTTGAGGTCATAATGACAATCGTATTACGGAAGTCTACCGTGCGTCCCTTGGCGTCTGTCAACTTACCATCTTCCAGGATTTGGAGCAGCATATTGAAGACATCCGGGTGAGCCTTTTCGATTTCGTCGAGCAGGATCACGCTATAGGACTTACGACGTACAGCCTCGGTCAGCTGACCACCTTCTTCGTAACCGACATATCCGGGAGGGGCACCGACGAGGCGAGCAGCCGCGTGGCGTTCCATGAACTCTGACATGTCAATCTTGATCAGTGCGTCCTCGCTACCGAACATAAATTCGGCGAGTGTCTTGGCAAGCTCAGTTTTACCGACACCAGTTGGTCCCATGAAGATGAATGATCCAATTGGACGCTTGGGGTCTTTCAAACCTGCACGTGCGCGACGCACGGCACGAGCAATCTTTTCAATGGCTTCGTTCTGACCAATGATACGGGCGTGTAAGGCATCTTCCATTTGCAGGAGTCGTTGTGACTCTTCCTGCGCGATACGCATCACCGGAATGCCTGTCCACATCGAGACGATCTGTGCGATCTCCTCTTCACCAACGCTTGGCTTGTCCGTACCACGCTCACGCTGCCAACCCGATTCTAACTTGGAGATACGGTCACGCAGTTTCACTTCGCGGTCGCGCAGTTCGGCTGCAAGCTCGTACTCTTGTTGCTGAATCGCGGCTTCCTTCTCGCGTAGCACTGACTCCAGACCTTTCATGGCCTCTTTCAAGTTGAGGGGAGCGAGGGAGTTCTGCATACGTACACGGCTGGATGCCTCGTCGATCAGGTCGATAGCTTTGTCAGGCATAAAGCGGTCGGTGATGTAGCGGCTGGACATATCGGTCGCGGCCTTGAGTGCCTCATCGGTGATAATCAGACGATGGTGCTCCTCGTAGCGTGGACGAATGCCCTTGAGGATTTCGAGGGTCTCCTCAACCGAAGGCTCGCGTACAATCACTTCCTGGAAACGGCGTTGCAGGGCTGCGTCACGCTCGATGTACTTGCGGTACTCATCAAGTGTGGTGGCACCGATGCACTGTAGCTCACCACGAGCAAGTGCCGGTTTCAAAATGTTCGCTGCGTCAACCGCGCCCTCTGCGGCACCAGCACCAACGAGTGTGTGTACCTCGTCAATGAAGATAATGCAGTCGCGGCTGTTGCGAATCTCTTCGATAATCTTCTTGAGACGTTCCTCGAACTCACCACGATACTTGGTGCCAGCTACCAGTGAGCCAACATCAAGGGTGAGGAGACGCTTGCCGACGAGGGTTTCTGGCACTTCGCCTGAAATAAGGCGCTGTGCGAGTCCTTCGACGATAGCAGTCTTACCAACGCCTGGCTCACCAATAAGGGCCGGGTTGTTCTTGTTACGTCGTGACAGGATTTGAATGACACGCTCGATCTCTTGATGGCGTCCCACAACAGGGTCAAGGGTGCCAGCGCGAGCCGCTTGTGTCAGGTCAATACCCATCTGGTCAATCGTAGGAGTTTTGGAATGCTTGGCATCGCGCTCGTGTGACGGACCCGACTGGCTTAACACCTGAATCGTCTGTGTGCGGACCTTTTCGAGGTTAACACCCAAACTTTCAAGCACGCCTGCCGCAATGCCTTCACCTTCGCGAACGAGACCGAGGAGAAGATGTTCTGTTCCAATATAATGATGATTCAGACGACGAGCTTCATCAACGGCAAGCTCAATCACCTTTTTGGCACGTGGAGTTAACCCGATCTCACCGAGAACGATGCGGTCACCACGACCAATAATAAATTCAACGGCACTCCGAACCTTATTCAGTTCGACACCGAGATTCGCTAAGACTTTTGCAGCTACACCTTCGCCCTCGCGAACGAGACCGAGGAGAAGATGTTCTGTTCCAATATAATTGTGTTGGAAGCGTTGTGCTTCCTCTTGAGCGAGACTCAGGACTTTCCTGGCACGCTCCGTAAACTTGTCAAACCTATCTCTATCATTCATCTGTTTGTCACCCCCCTTTGAGTGGCGGCAGAGGATGGAACCAAGCCCTCTATAGTGTCCCTCGTATAAACAGGGTACTTCATCATACAACACCTATTATAGTGCGTCAAGTTAAACAGTTGAGCCTCCCGTCTACCAGTGTAACGATATATATAATCGGCACACTGCTAACCTACACTCACAACTTCTTACAGGGAAACAATCGACCTCCACACTGCCTCCCGTAGGAGAGAAGCAGCGTGAAGGTCGCACGATCATCTGTTAATGTACAATTTATCTAATCCAATAAGAACGGTGTACTTTGCAGATGCCTCCATATCTTTTGATGCGTTGTCTTTTGAGTAAACGGTATACCTTATAATACTCCACTTGTGGTAAAGCGTCAAGACTAGCGAGATAGGAATATTGCATTGCACCTGTCATACTAAAAGATGGTAACGCAATGCGTTACCATCTTTTAGTATGACAGGTGCAACGCAAAGTTACTCTTCGGTGTCGTCTTTGGTGCGACGCGCCGCGTTACGGAAAGCTTCCGCCATTGCGGTTAGCTGTTCGCCTGCATCCTCACCTCTGTTCGAGGAAGTCGCATCGTTGTTACGCTCACGTCTATTGTCGGGCCTCTGCCTCTGCTGTGCCTGTTCTTGAGGAGCGGCAGTTGCTTCGAGTGAAGGCGTTGTACTCGCCAGTGATGGAAGGGCTTCAGCAGGAGGAGTTGTCGTTGGTGCGGCAACCTCTGGAACTTCTGTTGCTGTATTCTCACTAGCTTGTGCAGCTTCGGCTTGAGCATAGGCTTCTTCGGATAACTCTTCGCCTGGTTGGTCGAGTTCATCGGCCTGCCGTAAGCTGAGACCTAAACGACGACGCTCGGCATCAATGCGTAGGATACGCAATTGAAGTTGAGCACCCTCGTGCAGAATGGACTTAGGGTCCTGTCCTGGGGTCAACTCTGACAGGTGAATGAGACCTTCGATACCGTCTTCGATGCGTGCAAAGGCACCGAATGGAGCTATCTTTGTTACGACGCCTGTGACGACCTGACCGGGTGTATAGCGTTGCTCAACGGTTGTCCAGGGATCAACCTCGGCACGCTTGATGGACAGCGCAATCTTCTTCTTGTCTTTATCGACACTGAGCACCTGTACTTCAACCTCTTGCCCAACGTGTAAGACCTCGCTGGGATGGTTAACGCGGCTCCAGGCCAATTGACTGATATGCACCAATCCGTCTGCGCCACCAAGATCGACGAAGGCACCAAAGTTGGCAAGATTGCTGACGACACCCTTGCGAACCTCGCCGGGCTTGAGTTCGTCAAGCAATTCCTCGCGTCGGCGCTGGCGCCACTCTTGAACGGCTAAACGCTCTGAGAGGATTAAACGGTTCCGTGCTCGGTTGATCTCGATGATCTTGAGTTGAAGTTCTTTATCCTTCATTCCCTGGAGCTTCGCCGCCGTCTCCTGGTTTTCACCCCCGGAGGCAACCTCTTCGCGTTTCAAATTGAGTATCTGCGAGATTGGCACAAAGCCACGAATACCGGCGACATCGACAATTAAGCCGCCCTTGTTGTAGTCGATGACTTTTGCTTTGAGCAATTCGCCACTCTTATACTGGTCTTCCGCAATGCGCCACTGGCGCTCGGTGTTGGCTCTCTTAAGCGAGAGGACGGCATGGCCTTCTTGGGTCTCTGGCTGAATCACATAGACCAGGACTTTGTCGTCGAGATGTAGCTCGGAGAACGAGCCATAACCACTCGCTGGAAGCTCCCTTGTCGAGAGGACGCCCTCTGATTTGAGGCCAATATCAACCAGAATCTCGTCCTGGTCAATACGCACGAGTACGCCCTCGACCACATCACCCCTCTTGATGTTTATGGGTGCGCTTGTTGATGCCAGCAACGCTTCCATCTCGTTCTGATTCAGGTCTTCACCTTCGTCAGGAGTGCTGCCGTTTTGCCCCTGTGGGTCATTTTCTTCTAACATCGTCTGTACCCGCCCGATTTTCAGATTTTCTGCTGGCTCTGTCGAAAGGTCGCCGTGCTGTTGAGTCTGCATGGGTAAAAAACCCCCTTCGATCCACGGTTTTTGCCGCGCCTCAGAACGCACTCATGCTGTTCTTGCTCGAACCTATAGCTGTGTTCTCAATCCTATTCGCGGTACCGCGAGGATGCGAAACGGAAACGAGAGGGCTACCTGTCGATTGTGACATACATAGAGGAGTGCGCCACTGGGTTTGGTCTTCTTATGGAGGGTGCTCAGGCGGTTATCGTTTCGGACGTTTGTTAAAATCTCTTAACCCGTATCAGTGTGTACGAGAGAATCTGCGCGACTATGGTTTGCCCTACAGAACGATACTACGAAACGATGCTCACAGGCGTGAAGCCATACGAAAGACATATTGAGCACCTGAATGTAAGCATACCCCCACTCGATGCTCTAATTATACCAAAAGCAGGCCACGATTGCAAGACATTATACGCCCTTTTGCGAATCTCTCCGGTGTTTTTCTGCTTGTCAAATTATATCATAGTACTGCATCAAATGACAATATGCTACAATATACCTATGGAAACCATGACAACAGGAGAGCTTGTACAGAGGTTACAGCAGCGTTTGCAACCTGTGGAGCGAGCCGATACATTAATAGACGCTATTGAGGGACAACGCCCAAACGCCCGTAAAGCCGCGGTTTTGCTTGCTCTATTCGAGCAGGAAAACATCCCCTACATTGCTTTTATCCGACGTGCAAGTACGCTACGTTCTCATAGTGGAGAAATCGCCTTTCCCGGCGGTGGTGTGGATGCTACAGATGCATCGCCCATGATGACCGCGCTGAGAGAAGCATATGAGGAGATTGGTTTAGAGCCTGTACATGTTGAAGTGTTAGGCGTGTTACCGCCTGTTTTCACTGTTGTAAGTAACTACCTTATCACACCAGTCGTAGCCTATTTGCCCCAAGGCTTGGGAACGGTGCAGTTGCAGGAGAGCGAGGTGGCAGAACTTATCCTTGCCCCTCTGCACGCTCTGGCAAATCCTACTATCGCGCATACCGAGCAGTGGACACGCGGAGGAATGACTCGAACTGTGTATTTTTACGATCACGGTCCCTATCGTATCTGGGGTGCGACCGGTCGCATTCTCTCTATGCTGTTAGAACTCTTGACGTAAATTTATGAAATCATGTGGATATGTCATCTGTAGGGACCGATTTATCACGTCCTCTGGCCCCATCCACAATCTTGGAAGGATTGATGAATCATTTCAATATCCCTCGACAATCCAATTGCCATAAGGACGTGATAAATCGGTCCCTACAATGTAACCCATTAGTCATAGAACACTTGCGAAAAATGCGTGCATCAGTACAATAGAAAGTAGAGAAAACGTCGTCTGTAGTGCGTTCCCCGTACACGTCTGAACAATGCGGTTGGTCTATTTGCAAACCAGTGGAGAGAACCTGTGCCTACATCGGATGCTCAACCTTCCAGGCTTCTGTCGCGACGACCACAAGTAATAATACCGCCTTCCTCGATTCCCTCTGCTCAGGCACCTAGAGTGCCGGATACCAATAATACTGCCGTACCATCATACCCTACTCATACTCCCATCACCCCTCCTCGCACGTCTCTGCCTATGAGACCACTCACTCCCGCTCCTAGCGTCGCACAACCTGAATCTTTAGCATATGAGCACGCGATTGATTTCGCTACACACTCCTGGGACCTTAAAACGGGTGGATTGAAAACGTTAACCGCGAAACGAGAACTTCCCACCCGCCTTGATAGACGTTCCGCAGAAGCGTTTCAAAAATCACATGAGTCATCATCTACACGTAATTATATGTTTGCTATGATTGTACTTGTATGCGTCATTTTCATGCTCATCGGGGGAGGCGTGATTCTATTTGTGATATTACAACCATAACAAATACCTAATCTTACAAACGCGTCGCGGGTACACCATGCAAATCAGTTGCTTGACGAACGCCATTGACGATTGCCTGAGCCAGCACTTTTGCCGCTGCAGCACCAATCATACTAACTTGATACGCATTTGTAGCGAGGTCTATATGACGTTGCTCACGTGGGCCGAGTGCAATCGCAAATACAGTGTCACCATCGAAAAGAGTGTGCGCGGGCCGAATGGCTTGTGCTAGTCCGTTATGTGCCATTTGCGCGACTTTGTTGACCTCTTCTTTTGTCAAAGCGGCATCAGTGGCGACAACCGCGATAGTGGTATTCCCAAAGAGATTGGCACTATCAGGTGTCTCTCCTGTAGAGAGTGGTGGGCGTCCTCCTGCGATAACCTGCTGTGTTTGGAGGTCAAGAATGTTGCCGAATGCGTTGACGATAACGAGTGCTCCAACACGTACACCATCGGTAAGTGTTGTGCTGGCGGACCCTAGCCCTCCTTTCATAGCAAAGGTAGGGCCAAGCATCTTGCCAACTGTCGCACCAGTTCCTGCTCCAACATTGCCTTGTTGCGTTGCCTCGGCACTTGCTTGCTGACAGGCACGATATCCTGCTTCAGCATCCGGTCGAATAGTGGCAGAGCCAAAGGCAAGATCAAAGATAGCCGCAGCAGGAACGATAGGCACTTTTGCCACGCCAACATCGTAGCCTATCTGTCGCTCTTCCAGGTAACGTACAACACCACTTGCCGCATCAAGTCCAAAAGCACTGCCACCTGTGAGCACAATTGCATGAACTGAATCGACAAGATGCATAGGACGCAGTAAATCGGTCTCGCGTGTCGCTGGTGCGCCTCCCCGCACGTCCACACCACCTATCGCGGGTGGATCACACAGAATGACGGTACACCCTGTTCCTGCTTCCAGGTGAGTATCGTGTCCGACGCGAATACCAGGGATATCAGTGATGTCATTGTGCATAGGATTCCCTTTCC
>CAXTWV010000089.1:0-2612 GCA_964248005.1 uncultured Ktedonobacteraceae bacterium
CCCCCGGTCACAACTATACCCCCCTCACCGCCGGGGCTCTGCCAGGCTAAACCTTTTATAGTAGTCACTGGGGTTGCCCCTGTCATGCCAATGCACATTTGGCTTGCCCTTGTTTCATTATTTCATTCTAGGAGAACCATATATGTCAATGAACGTAAAACCCGTAACACTCACAGGGAACGTTGTACGATTAGAACCATTACAAAAAAAGCACGCCGAAGCTCTTTTCCGTGCCGCACAAGACTCTGCTATCTGGTCCTACATGTCTTACAATCCCTCTGTTTCATTACAGGCAACCCACACGTGGATTGAGAAGGCATTAGAGGGGCAAGCGCGTGGGGACGAGGTTCCATTTGTTATCGTTCACCTTGCTACGAATGAGGTTGTTGGCTCAACCCGTTATATGGCAATTGTACCTCAAAATCGAGGTTTAGAAATTGGTTGGACGTGGTTAGCTCGCTCGGTACGCCGTACTGCCGTTAATACAGAATGCAAGTATCTCTTGCTACAACACGCATTTGAGATGTTGGGAGCCATTCGTGTACAAATCAAGACGGATAGCCGCAATCTCACTTCGCAACGCGCTATCGAGCGACTTGGTGCGGTCAAAGAAGGTGTGTTACGCAATCATGTAATTATGCCCGATGGCTACTATCGCCACTCAGTTTACTACAGCATTCTCGATACCGAGTGGGCGACAGTCAAAGCCAACCTGGAAGACAAGATGTTACTCGTGCGCTCCGATCTCGACCAAACGACCGAGTAGCTTGAGTGTGATACCCAAGGCAAGGATAACCAGTGCGCTCACGCCTAGCTCAATCATCGCATTGTTGAAGCCTGCTTCCTGTCCAATAGAGAGTTTAGCACCAATCGAGAGAATGCTTCGTGTCGCAGAAACGATACCAATAAATAGAAAGGGACGGAGCGAGGTGGCATGTGATTTCAAATAGTGAATAACGGTTCCCAGCACCTCCATAATAATAAGTACCAGTAGTAAGCCAGAAACAAACCCGATCACGGCGGTTGCCACCCCCGCAGTGTTACGGGTGCTTATTGCTCCTGTAATATTGGCACCGAAGTCCCAGAAACTATAGACAAGCGCAAACAATGCGCCTACAAGAAAAGAGATGCCGACAATTGCATAAATAAGGGAGTCAGCTTTTTCTAATAAATTCCCTGAAATACTGGCTATGCGGTCTTCTGCTTCTTCCTTATGAAGAGCTTTCTCATGCTGATGATTCGTCACATGTACGTGTTCATTCTGTGTTAATGATGAGGCTTCGTCCTCGCCAACACCCGCCTGATAGTTTGCCATGAATTACTCCTGTACATAAAATATTTTTGTTATAAGACGTCATGTTCCACCACTTGTCCTGTTTATTATACATGCTTCGCACGTAACATGACCACCATGTACCACATGATATACTATGCGTAGAGACAAGGTTATCTGGAAAGAAACGAGGACGTGGATAGATGGCAATGTGCTCTGCTCGACAGTACCTATCATTTGAGCAATACCTGCTACTTGTTAGCAATTCTGACAAAAAATATGAATATCATGATGGTCAAGTACGTTTACTGGCTGGCGGGTCATCAAATCACGCTGCCATTGCGCTCAACTTTGGTGTAGCACTCGATCAGGCGTTGGGCGATGATTCTCTATGTCGTCCGTATGTAGCTGATAAGTTGGTTCGCGTAACCCCCACTCGTGTCGTGATTCCTGACGTGGTTGCCTCCTGTGATATGACAGATCACGGTGAAGCTCAGATTATCCAATCACCGCTTCTTGTTATCGAGGTACTATCTCGGTCAACAGAAATGACCGACCGTTTTGAGAAGCTCGCCCTCTACCAAGCAAAAGAGAGTATTCAGGAGACTGTGTTTCTCAGTCAGTATATTCAGCGAGTCGAAGTCTTTACGCGCTCCACTACGAGTTGGCTCTATCAACAATATGGAGCCGGAGAAAGTATTCACCTTACAAGCTTAAATGTGATTGTAGAGGTAAGACAGTTGTATCGTCGTTTGTCTATACCAGCGATGGTCGATCAGGTGGAGGAAGAAGAAACATAATGTGTTAACAATCCCTTATAAGGGGATTGTTAACACATTATGTCCTTCGCGACCGGACTGGACGAGGCGCGACACAAAGACTTCAACGGCGAATGGCTTTTCGTAGAGTGGTCGCTTCATCTCATCCATGAAGAAGATGTGTAGGCGTTCGCGGCGTCCACTTGGGCCATCTGAAAGCGTCTGCATGGGAATGAGCACCTCGGCAGCGAAGCCCTCGCCGGGCATCTGCACGTCTGCGCGTTGTGCAACGTAGGCGTAGTTTTGAAAGATTGCCGACCGCACCTCGATATGCACAATCTCATTCCGCACTATCGCACTTAGTCCCACTGGCTGCGTCCCCTTTTTCGCGCCGGGAGGAGCTGTTCCTACTTCGCGTCCCATCAGGTGAATACGAATTGTATAGCCTTGATTGGGCTGTACACGTAGTGGCGTTTCAATCAAGGCGGCGGCTGTGGTTGTATGCTGCTGTTCGCCAAGTAAGAAACGTTGAAGCCGCTTGAGAAGCGACATATCCGCTGTATCCGTTTGGGCTTCGGTCA
>CAXTWV010000089.1:2712-15872 GCA_964248005.1 uncultured Ktedonobacteraceae bacterium
TGTGTACTCTCTTGTCCCGCCTGAAGCTTTTTGAGATGCATACGTGCAAGTTGTGACTGTAATGACACGATAGAGATTGTCACCTCCTCCGCGTCATCCTTCGACCCTATTGCATCTTGTCCATTCGTTACTGTGCCACGTTTACCGTTCTTTTGTGCGAAAGCTCCAGGACGTGTCCGACGTGTCTCAGAAAACTGCTCAAGCGCGAGTAGTAAAGCCTCTTCCATCTCCTCGACGCGTTGAAAGCGGTTCGACATATCGACGGAGAGTGCTCGCATCACAATGGCCTCGATAGTTCCTGAGATACGTGGGTTTGCCTCGCGTAAGCCATGCCAGGGACGTTGCATTGATGATGACGGTTCATCAGGAGTGGAACCCGTGAGTAGCAAGTAGAGTAATGCACCAAGACTATAGATATCTGAGCGCGACTCCACAGTACCAAGACACGCCTCTGGTGCCACAAATCGACCTCCATTCGCATTACTCGATGTTGTGTTCAGTAATGCGCGTATAGGCGAGGGAAGCCATGAGACGGTAAGTACAGGTACGCCGTTATAGGTGTTATCACTGACTACAATTGTCGTAGGATCAAGATCACCTAAAACAATATCCAGATTGTGCAATTGTCCAACCGCACCACTAAGACGATAGAGCCATGTCAGTGCGACCTGTTCACTCGGAAGTCCAATGCCGCTTTGTAGCAGGTCATGGAGCGTATACGTGAAAGCTTTAGTACTTCCACTCTCGGCGTCTTCGGGAAGCGGAAAGGGCCACCCTGCGACGGCGAAGAGATGTTCCTGTGAATAGCGCAGGTCGATAAGTGGAGTCACATCAGGGATATGCTGATGCCGTAACACATCGTATTCGTGTTGAACCGCTTTCACGGCTTGAAGCTTGGTATCATCGTTCAGACTGGTGATATCTATATCGCGAATGACAACTGGACGTTGATGCAACGTGTCTATCGCTAGAAACACCTGTGCGAAAGCACTACGGTGCATAAGCGATGTGACACGATAACGCTCTGTAATAGGTGCTGTATCTGGTTGTGTCGTATGTCCGTGTTGCGAACGTTGCAGCTGCACTCGTTCGCCACAAGTACTACAGAATGTTGCTTGTGGAGGCAATATACTATTACAATGTGAGCATCTCACATCATCTGAAGCATCCTGTGTCGTTGTTGTTTGTGTTACACTCATAGCCGTCCGTGCCTTTTATCTATCAACAGTGGATGAGGTATCCAACGTAAAGTATATCATAACTACTCAAAAAATTATATCTAACACTAAAGAATACGTCCCAAACGTTCTCCAAGATGTATTGTATTCACTTTTCTCAAACGTGTTATAGAGGAACGGGTCAGAATACGTCCCTTTTCCTCTTGTCACAAACCGTTTGTTTTGCTAGAATCGCAATGGGAACATATGTACCGCTCTATTGCTCGGTTCTTTTGTGCCGTGCTACGGATGATACAATAGATAAAAGAACTATTCAACAAGGATGTAATATTCTTTTCCTCGCTTATGAGATTTGAAATTACAATCCCGCGTCATGTGGAGGGTTATTTCGTTATGGACTTTGCCACCCTTGTCTTCTGGATCATCGCTGTGATCCTGGTAGGATCAGCACTGGCGGTGGTAGGTCTTCGCAATGTCGTACACAGCGCATTGGCGCTGGTGATCGTGTTTGCGATGGCTGCTGGTATCTACGTCTTGCTCAATGCCGAATTTATCGCTATTGTGCAAATCCTTATCTATGTCGGTGCGATCACTATCCTTATTCTGTTCGCAATCATGTTAACACGCGTCACGGGCAATCAGATTACCAACCCCGTGAGTAAGCAGTGGTGGCTTGGTGCCATCGTGAGTATTCTCGTTGGCGTAGGCATCATTTACGCCGAAATGAACAGTTCGCATGCAGTAAGCAATGCTGGTGTTTCGAGTCCGTTGCCGGGAAATGTGAGCAATGTAGTGCGTATTGGACAACTTCTCTATAGCCCAACTGGATACAGCTATGTACTCCCCTTTGAGGTCGCGTCGCTCGTCTTGCTCGTTGCTATCATTGGTGCGATTGTCATCGGTCGGGAGGACTAAAATACTATGGGACTTACACTCAATCATTTTTTAGTACTTGGTGCCATTCTCTTTTGTATTGGACTTTATGGAGCGATTGCCAAGCGTAATGCGATTGCGGTACTTATGGGTATCGAAATCATGCTCAATGCGGTCAATATTACTCTAGTCGGTTTTTCTTTTTTTAACCATGTCAAGGCGAATGGGGTAGACTTCTCAAGCCTCTTGACTGGACAAATCTTCGCTATCTTCATTATCACTGTGGCGGCTGCAGAGGCCGCGGTCGCGCTGGCGATGGTTATCTCGATCTACCGCAAACGTGATACTGTGGATGTGAGCGAAATTGATATGATGAAGTGGTGAACGCAATGTATCAATATTCATGGTTGGTCTTATTCGCGCCACTCCTGTCCTTCGTCGTCATCGTGTTTGGAACCCGTGTCTGGGACATGCAAAGTCGCCCGAAAAAGGTGCGCATCGTCACACATGACGAACATGGCTCACATGATGCTCAAGGCAGTGAACAAGAGGCACATGCAGGCGCGGAACTCGCTTATGCAACTGTTCCAGGTATCACAAGCGCAGCAACAGACCGAGGCTCAAAAGATTCGGTTGCTCAGGCGGAAGATCATGCGGCAGAAGCCCACGGTGCGCATCTCGACGATTCTGGCGAGGACGACGACGAGGACCCCAAGGTCGCGCATCTCTCCGCAGGAGCAGTCGTAAGTGGCTATGTCGGTATCGGCATCATGCTCCTCGCCGCTATTTATTCCTGGGCATTGCTCTTCGTCTCATTGGGCGATACGGCATTCCAAAAGAGCGGTGGCGTCCAGGTTTTTGTCTATGACTGGTTTACACAGGGAACGGTTGGCAACTATACGATTGCCTTCCATCTCGACACATTGGCAATCGCGATGATGGTCGTCGTAACAACCGTCTCGCTCCTGGTCCACTACTATTCACAGGGCTATATGGACGACTCAGCAGGCTATGCACGCTTCTATGCTTATCTCGCGCTTTTCACCTTCTCCATGCTGGTGATTGTGTTTGCTGAGAACTTTCTGGTCATCTTCATCGGCTGGGAACTGGTCGGTCTGAGTTCGTACCTGCTGATCGGCTTCTGGATTAACAAGAGAGCCAAGCCGGAAGAACAACGTCCATCGCCAGCAAACGCGGCGATGCAGGCATTTGTGGCGAACCGTGTTGGTGACGTTGGCTTTATCATCGGTATCATGATTCTCTTCGCCAACACAGGTACTTTCACCTTCTCTACGCTCTTCGTGAGAGCACCACAGGTTATGAGTCAGGGCTTGCTGGCAACGGCGATGATCTTGGTCTTTTGTGGTGCCATCGGTAAATCGGCGCAGGTGCCACTTCATGTGTGGCTTCCATCGGCTATGGAAGGTCCGACACCTGTGAGCGCACTGATTCACGCGGCAACGATGGTTGCGGCTGGTGTTTATATGGTGGCGCGTGTCTTCCCGCTCTTCGTGTCGGCTGGTCCTGCTGCTTTACTAACAGTCGCATGGGTTGGTGGTATCACGGCACTCTTCGCGGCGACAATCGCGCTTGTGCAGTCTGACTTCAAACGTGTGCTAGCCTTCTCGACCATCAGTCAACTTGGTTATATGTTTGTTGGTCTCGGCCTCTCCGGTCTTGGTAACACTCCATATCTCTATGGTACTGGCCCCGGCATGTTCCACCTCTTCACACATGCATTCTTCAAAGCATTGCTCTTTTTAGGGGCTGGTAGTGTCTTGCATTCACTGCACCATGCCACACATAAAGAGGTACAGGATATGCGCTTGATGGGCGGCCTTGGCCCGAAAATGCCGATCACGGCTATCACATGGCTGATCGCCACGCTGTCAATTTCTGGTTTCCCTTTCTTAGCTGGTTTCTATAGTAAGGACACCATCATTGGTCTCGCGGCTCAACGTGGGCAATGGGCGTTATATATTATTACACTTGGTACGGCAGGGCTGACTGCGTTTTACATGTTGCGTGCCTATATCCTGGCTTTTGGCAATACGGATGGAAAGCTTGGTGGTCTATGGGGTGGAACGTATCGAGGCGTCGGTGAGCCGCATGAGTCACCACTCTCAATGACGATACCGTTAATACTACTCGCTATTCCATCAGTGATTGCTGGTTATTGGTTCGGTTTCTTCCCCTATGTTCAACCAGGAAACGGCGTAATACCACGAGCAGCACCGCTCGACTTTGGTGGATTGTTTGCTGACCCATTGACCTATCTAGGTATCGCTGTCGCATTGGTAGGTCTTGGAGTAGCATACTTCATGTATGCCCGCTTCAATCAAGAACGTTTGCACGAGATTGTGGAGAATAACGCGGTACTGCGTACTCTTCACCGCATTCTCTATAATCGCTACTATGTTGACGATTTGTATGGCTGGATTATCAAGTACGGGGTGCTTGGCCTTTCGCACATCGAACAAGCCTTCGATACCTATATCGTCGATGGTATCGTCAATGGTGTGGCGCGTCTAGTCACAACGCTTGGACGTGATATTCGCTATAGCGAAACAGGTAGAGTGCAGTCCTATATGGTCACGTTCTTTGGCGGCGTAGCGGTACTCGTGGCGGTTGTGCTAATAGTTGTCAACTACGTAGCAAGGTAGTAAGGATACAAGGAAAACAGGATGAACATATTCTCAAGTGATATAACCTGGATTCTCCTGCTGCCTATAATTGGTGCGGTAGGAACCCTGGCAGCACCAGTGAGAATTGCTCGCTGGGTCGCGCTCGCATTCTCAGCGCTTGTGTTTGCGCTTTCAATAGTCATATTCTTTCGTATTCTGGCAAATGGTGGCTTTAGTAATTTCGGTGATATAAAGCATCTGCCAGACTCGATTAATATTCCATGGATTAACTTTAATGCTGGCTCGTTCCATTTCAATATTGACTATTTCGTTGGTATTGATGGTTTGAGCTTGCCAATGGTCGTCTTGAACGCGCTTATCACTATGCTTGCTGTTATAGGCGGCTGGGAGAAGACACGCGTCAAAGAATACCTCGCGCTCATTCTCTTACTCGAAACGGGCGTCATGGGCGTTTTCGTCTCGCTGGATATGTTTCTGTTCTTCCTGTTCTGGGAAGTGGAACTGGCTCCCATGTTTCTGCTCATCGGCATTTGGGGTAACGATGCTATCAAACATGGCGTACCCGGACGTATCTACTCGGCATGGAAATTTCTGCTGTACACGTTCTTTGGTAGCGTCTTCATGTTGGCTGGCTTTATCCTGGTCTACGTACAATCGGGTGGTTCAACGGCACGACTAGACCTTTTGTCATCGCATTTACTGGTTGGCAGTGTGCAGATACCGCTCATTGGTGTTTCAGCGAGCTTACAGCTTATCGCGTTCCTGCTAGTCTTTACAGCGTTCGCGGTCAAGATACCAATGTTCCCATTGCACACATGGTTGCCAGATGCGCACACTGACGCGCCAACCGAGGTCAGCGTTATCTTGGCTGGTATTCTGCTCAAGATGGGTGCGTATGGTCTGATTCGTTACTGCTTGATCCTGTTTCCACAGGGTGTACACCAATTTTCGGGCGTGCTGGCGGTACTAGCCGTTATCAACATCATCTATGGTGCTGGTCTCTGTCTGGTGCAGACGGATATGAAAAAGCTTGTTGCCTACTCAAGCGTGAGCCACATGGGTATTATCTTACTAGGTGTTGCGGCTGCCACTGGTACAGGTGATGCCGCGTTTAGAATGGCGGCTCTCACGGGTGCGACGGTGCAGATGTTCAGTCATGGCATCATCACTGGTCTGATGTTCTTCTGTGTCGGCGTGATCTACGACAAGGCGCACACACGTGAGATTGCGATCTTTGGGGGTGTTGCCAAGCGTATGCCTATGCTTGCCACCCTGTTCACTTTTGCTGCTCTTGCCTCGCTTGGCCTCCCTGGATTAGCAGGTTTTGTCGCGGAATACATGGTGTTTACTGGCAGCTTCCAGGTCTGGACCGCGGTAACGGTTGTCTCTGTCTTCACCATGATCCTGACTGCCAGCTATCTCCTGTGGATGATTCGACGCGTCTTCTACGGACCGTTTAACAAGAAATGGGACTGGCTACCCGATGCAAGTCCACGCGAACTGATTCCGCTCTTCGCATTAGCAGGCGTCATCGTGTTTGTTGGCATCTACCCGACCGCCCTTATTAGTGTGATTACACCGAGCCTGAGCCAGCTAATGCATGCGGCCTCGGCTGTTGTAAAGTAGAGATACTACGTTAGGGAGTACTATATGCTCAAGTTGTCTGATCTCTACTTGCTCTCACCAGAGGCGACCCTTACCATACTTGCTCTGGTGGTGATGACGGTAGACCTGTTTACTAAACGGCGCATTGTCGTAGTCGCGACTGCGCTCATTGGCCTACTCGTGCCAATTGGACTAACGATTTCACAAATCTTTGTCCTGAATTTCTCACAAGCCAACCATGCCTTTTTCAACATGCTCTCGGTCGATTCATACTCTGTCTTCTTTAAGGTTGTCTTCTTACTGATTGCTTTTGTGATGATTCTTGCGTCATATGATTACGTCACGAAGTATGTAAGGTCCGATGGCGAGTTCTACACGCTCATGCTCTTCTCAGTTGTGGGCATGATGTTGATGGCAAGTACAACCGAGCTTATCACTATCTATATCTCGCTCGAATTGACCAGTATTCCCCTGTATGTGATGGCGGGTCTGATACGTGCGAATGAGAAGTCGGCAGAAGCGGCAGTCAAGTATGTATTGCTTGGTGCGATGTCCTCGGCTATTCTGCTCTACGGTTTTGCCTTGCTCTACGGTTTGACTGGTACGACCGACCTGATGGGTATCGCGATGCTGATTAAGAACGGCATTCATGCTGGCAACGTCATCATCTCGTTACAAGGCAACTTGATGGAACTTGTCGCGGGTGTGCTGATTATGGCAGGTTTCGGTTTCAAGATATCTGCTGTCCCATTTCACATGTGGGCACCGGATATCTATGAGGGGGCACCAACACCAGCAACGGCGTTTTTCTCTGTGGGTTCTAAAGCAGCAGGTTTCGCTGCCCTGATACGTGTCTTCATTGATGGTGGCTTGGGCCAGGTCAACCTCACGTCGTTAGTAGTACTGATTTCGATTATTGCTGTATTGACCATGACACTCGGTAACTTCGTCGCTGCTGTGCAGACCAACGCCAAACGCATGATGGCTTATTCAAGTATCGCGCAAGCGGGCTATATTCTCGTTGGCTTCGTTGCCAGTTTCGCGAGTGGTCGGTCTGATGGCAATGCGGCAGTGTTGTTCTTTATCCTGATCTATGTGGTGACAAATCTCGGTGCCTTCTCCGGCATTATCGCCCTCGGTGATCTGACGGGTGGCGACAAAATCGAAGACTTCCGAGGTCTGGCGAGACGCTCACCACTTCTGGCGGCAGGGACGGCAGCATGTCTGGCCTCACTTGCTGGTATTCCACCATTAGCAGGTTTCTGGAGTAAGGTTATCATCTTCAGTACCGCATGGGGCCTAGGCTTGAACTGGCTTGTCATCATTGCTTTGCTCAATAGCATCGTCTCGCTGGTCTACTATGGACGTATCATCAAGTCTATGTACTTTGATGCTCCGCTCAAACAAGACCGCTTGGCAACGCCAATTGGTCTCGGCACATCTATTACATTCGCCGCCGCCGCTCTGGTTATCCTGACGGTTGCCGCGCAGTTTATCATCAACGCCGCAACACCTGCGGCAAGCAGCTTGTTAGCGTTCTTGTTGGGACGCTAACTTTTTGTGTGACGGATATCTGTAGGGACCGATTTATCACGTCCTCGTCGGAGGTTAATATGCCACAAGGACGTGATAAATCGGTCCCTACAGGTGTTCCGTATCTTGATGTGTTGCTTGTCGAAGTGTTTGATCGGCATGCTTGATACGCTCAGCAATTTCGTCCAAATCTTCACGAGAAGGTTTGTTCTCCCAATTAGCATCAACCTTGAACGCATCTCCTTGAAAGCGCGGAAAAACATGCATGTGGACGTGAAACACCTCTTGAAAAGCCGCTTCTCCATCTGCGAGAAATAGATTGACGCCCTCACATTGAAGACCTGAAGAACGTAATGCCTTCACCATTTGCGTTGTGATCTTGAAGAGATGCATTCCTGTCTCTTCATCCAAATCAGCGAGAGATGGCATATGTTGTTTTGGAATAACCAGCAAATGACCTGGATTGACAGGACCAATAGTGAGAAAAGAGCATACTATTGCATCTTCATAGACCATGCTTGCAGGTGCTTTTCTAGCCACGATAGCGCAAAATACACAGCCATCCATACATTTTGTCCTTTGTTTTAAAGACTCCTGTTTCTCACACAATAATACATTCAAGAAACTTGAATAGTACTCTTCCCATCAGTAGTTTGTAGCCCAACCCACGGTGTACTTTGCGTCGTATCCGTCTCCATATGAAAAATACCGTAGGTTGGATTAAATGGAGTTTGCACAAAGGATTTTGCCTGGATGCTTATGGCAGTCGATGTTGTATGTGTACTTGGTTGAGCGAATGCGACAAGCAACTGATCGCCAGCGTCTATTGTGTTGAATGTGCAGCTATCCATTGCATGTTGTGCCGTATTACTTGGTGTTCCTAACATAATATATCCGTAATTGGTACGTAGGTGAGCTGTCTGGGACTGTAGTAAGTTCCAATGTGTCACTAGCCAGGATTTTTGAGCTACATTTATTTGTTGCGCGGAAGGTTCAGCCAGTTGTAAATCGTTACCGAAGGATACATCTTGAGGAGTAGCCTGTTCAGGTAGAGAAGAGACAATGTACAGATGAAATGGCGTTCCACCGAGGCGAGAAGGCGTGTTCACGAGTGTTGCGCTGGCGAAGCGTTCGACCATCGCATTAGCCAACACGCTGTGAGGACCAACAAGCAAAACGGCTGGTCCATTTGCCGCATTAGGCAAGACGAGACAATGTGTGGCATCAAATAACGTTGTAGGTGTGTGCATCTGTTCACTTAAATAGCCTAAAGCTGTCTGCGTAGCTACGTCTGTCGTCACATAAACATGATGAAGGTGATGGGCTTGTGCAAGTGTATCGGCATCGTTCATAGCTTGTTGCAATGAACTCAAATCGTTATGGTAGGGAACAAACGCATCATTGCTTGTGTTGCCGTGTGTCGTGTCCAACACCCACGCTGTACTTCCTAGCGTTTGGGCCGCCACAAGCAAGAACACCAATGCATACAAAGCATAGCGTGTTTGATAGAGCCAGTCCTTTTGCTTTCGCAGCCAATTTGCTACATGTGAGAACAAGATACCAATGAACACAAATGGGCCAGGAAGTAGCATAAAGAAATATTGTGTGTGCAAATCAATCGCGTGACGCGACAGGATAAGTAAGGGCACGACCTGCCATATCAGGAGTATGATCAGTCCACAGCGATAACGGTCTGCTTGTAGATTTCTCCACCATTGACGTACAGAAGTTCTCTCATCCCTATCACCTGTATCTACCTTTGTCTCTCCCCATAACCGAGGAGCAACTAATGCCAGTATAAGCGAAAGCAAACCAAGGACAACAAGAGCTGGCATTGCATATTGCAACCAGGAGAAGAGTGATGTCAGTGCATACGGTAGAACATGACTATCCGTCGGTGATGGTATATTAGGGGTGATAAAGATTTGATAAAAGTTCAGTGCTTGTTGATCTATACGTGCGTGTTGTTTCGCAAGCGTGAATACTGTACGCAGATCATTGAAGTGGGTATAGACTTCCCAGAGAAGATATGGGAAGAAAAGAATAGCTAGTGCGATAACCGCGAAAATAATATCGCGCCAACGAAATGTATGAGGAGCGAGCAATATCGCAACCACTAATGGTATCGCTAAAAGTACAGTGATCGCATGCATTTGATAGAGTATGCCCAACAGAAGCAAGGCGGGAAAAAGCCAGCCCTTACGTCGCTCGACAACGCCAAAAAAGAGCGCGAGAAGAAAAAGCACTACAAATGGTGGCATCAGATTGGGTTGCCAGATAAAACGCGCATACACAAGCGGTTTATATGCAGTCGCATACAATAAGGCTGCGACGGTTCCTGCTAAGCGTCCATAATAGCGTCTCGTAAAAAAATAGGTTAGTAAAATCGCAAGTACCGTACTGATTGCTACCAGGATTGCACCACCAAGTGGGCTTGGATTGAGCAGGGCAGGCAGTATAAAAAGATAGATCACACCACCCGGATTAGAGATGCCAATAGAAGCTGTATTACTTGTTACTGGAAGTAGGCCATGCGAAATTGCGTCGTGAGCCATACGAAAGAGAATAGCTTGATCCTGATCGAACTCAGTTGTATTAAGTAGGTAAAAACGCAGAAATCCAGCCATGAATACGAGAGGATACAGTTCCCATGTGCGTAGCCAGTCAAGCCACACTCTACGAGGTTTTGTTTTTTTGGGAACGGACTGTACTACATCTTGCTCTAACAAAACGAAACACTGCTTTCTTCTTATCTATGTTTAATATGTTGTTAAGATGTAGCTATTATAGAGTCTCTGGAATGCCTCGTCAATTATAGGGACCGATTATGCTCTTTAGCAAAATAGTACGGATACCTGTAGAGACCGATTTATCACGTCCTTTTGGCCTTCTCAATTGCCAACGAGGACGTGATAAATTGGTCCCTACAGATGTTCCGATGTCTATTTCAATTCGGAGAGACGGAACACCGCGAATTTTTCACCCTTTGCACGCATCTCTTCGTCAGTCGCATTTTTTGATATAGAAAATTGTTGTAAAGCCCAGTCTGCTAACTGTGCCATATATGCGCGAACCATCGTAATTGCCTCATCGTCCAGTGTAAGCGTAGCGTGATATTGTTCTTGTCCCGTTTGTGACACAAGTGTGCATGTGCCAGAGGCTATGAGATTGTGTACCCAGTCACGACTACTAGTGGGTGCAATGAGATAGCGTTTCCCGGCATATTGAGGAACTGCAAGCGGAGTGCGTTGCACTTGCCCACTCTTGCGACCTCGTACTTCAAGTACGCGGTACACAGCTTTGCCATCCTCATACTGCTGAGCTGGCATGTGCAGAATGTTCTCTATCATCATTGTGTTTCCAGCTTTTACAGATTGTTTTGACATTGGCTGGCCTGATGTGCCTTCTTTCGCCACAAATTGATCGTGCAAGCTTTCTTTAGATGCTGATTGATCGTTCATGGGTTTTTTCTCCTTCTTGATGTCTAACTAAAAAATCTCTATTAACTGTTGCTTGTGAAGTGATGCTTCTTCATACCATGCGAGATTAGCTCAGACAGTCTAAAACAATTTTGCCAAGTGTGTGGCCTGTCTCGCCTAGTTCGTGAGCTTGTTTCGTGTGAGCAAGGGGGAAGACACGTTCTAACACAGGTGTTATTGTACCCTTATCAACCCATTGTGCTAGTTCGGTCAGGGCGTGAGCATCAGGATGTACAAGTAATCCTGTTGCTGTAATGTTCGCTTTGGCAGCTTGTTCTGCGGCTGGTAACGCCCATGCGATAGAAACATATGTCCCTCCATTTTTCATTGTTGGAAGGAAACGCGGTCCATTGGGACCACCAACAGTGTCAAAGACAACATCGACTTCTGAGGTGCCGTGTTCGAGTTCAACTGTGTGATAATCAATAACAGCGTCTGCGCCTAGCGAACGTACAAAATCTGCGTTTTTGGTCGATGCGACACCAATAACATATGCACCTTTTGCCTTCGCTAATTGTACGGCGAGGTGTCCGACGCCACCTGTTGCGCCATGAATAATAACCTTCTGACCAGTATCAAGGTGTGCTGTGTCGAATAGTGCTTGCCATGCTGTCAGGGCAACTAGAGGAAGAGCGGCGGCATGTAAGTGATCTAAACGTTTGGGCCTGTGGGCAATGTGTGCGACTGGTGCCGTTGCGTATTCCGCATATGCTGAGCCGGGTTGAGGAAAGCGAATCAAACCATAGACTGCATCTCCTTCTTGAAACTCTGTAACATCAGTTCCGACGGCTTCAATGACACCGGAAATATCCCATCCTAGGATATATGGAAAGACGAGTGGAGTACGTGCAGGCTGAAATCCACCGCGTGTTTTCCAGTCTGCCGGATTGACGCTAGCAGCATGGACGCGAACTAATACCTCTCCTGCTACAGGATTTGGGCGCGGGGCATCTTCGTACTGTAACACTTCTGGTCCACCCTGCTGGTGAATACGGATAGCTTTCATTGTACTCAAAGTACACATCCTTTCTACAATGTAGTTATCAAACGATAACATATAGGTATAAAAAAAGACCTATGCTTCTGCTTTCGGAGGCTGTGATATGCCATGAAGCAGTATATCAACCATCCGATCAGTATTTTGAGGACGTGAACTCGTCTTAGGAGTGTCAGCGTCATTCAATAAACGAAAGAGAATGAATACTGCTTCTATCGGTGCCAGCCCTCCATGTTCGGCATCACGCAAGATACCCTGTGTGATACCTTCCGCGAACAGTGATGCGATAGGTGCGACGACCTGACTTTGAAATGCTTCCGAGACCTCCTTTCGTCCCTGTGCATCCAACTCATGTTCAATATCATGAAACATTTGTCCTGCATCCTCCCATGTAGAAGGCAGCATACGTGCAACCAAACGTAAACGATGTAGCACACTTTCATGTCGCTCGACGAGTCGTATGAGGCGTGTTTGTGTTTGTTGTAGCAGTTCTAACAGTACCGCGATATACAGCTCCTGCTTCGTCGCAAAGTGGCGATACAGAGCCGGTTGGGTAATGCCACATGCCGCCGCAATCTGACGAGTCGATACGGCACGATACCCTTGCTCCATAAAGGGGCGATGTGCCTCTTTAAGAATAAGACTGCGTGTCTCATGTGATGTACTGGTTGATGATGCGTCAGGTGACAAAGTTTTTCCTTGTAAGGTTTGTTATCGTTTGATAACAATATACTATCATAGACGCTTTGTTGTCAAGGTCAACGGTAGTGGTCTAATTCATTACACCCTGTTGGCAAAGACGAATGTTGGAGGGTGTAGGAAAACGTTTCAACCCTCTCTAGCATTGTAG
>CAXTWV010000090.1:0-15822 GCA_964248005.1 uncultured Ktedonobacteraceae bacterium
GACGTGATAAATCGGTCCCTACAGATATCCGTACTATTTTGTTAAAGAGCATCATCGGTCCCTACACAGCATCCGACATAAGTTTGCGTTCATACTGCTCACGTGCTAGCAGAATTTGATCATAATGCTCTTCAGCCCATGTACACACGCCCTTAAGCAATTCGCCAAATGTCTCGCCTAATGGGGTCAGTGTGTATTCGACACGTGGCGGTATTGTTGGATAAGCATTACGCTCCACAAGGCCGTCACGTTCGAGGTTGCGTAATGTTTGAGTGAGCATCTTTTGTGAAATGCCCCGAAGTTCGCGTTTCAGTTCGCCATGCCGTTTTACGCCATACACAAGCGCGGAGAGCACAAGTAAGGTCCACTTTTCCGCCATCAAACCCAGCACCTCTCTTGAACCATAGCGTATGTCAAATATCGTCGGTTGAGAGCCTTCCTGCTCTTCCATCTACTCTTCCTCCGTTTTTTATCAGGCACTCGGAAGTGCCTACTTACTCGAACAGGATACACCATGTTATAGTAATCTCAGACATGCCAATGTCAATCTTTACGGAACACAACGTATAACGACAGAGAAAGAGCGGGGACAAACATATGACAACACCACAATGTACACATCTCGACCAAATTAAGGAAGTCACCCCAAGCGCGAATGGGTGCGAGGATTGTTTGAAAATCGGCGATACTTGGGTGCATTTGCGCCTCTGCTTAGAGTGCGGTCACGTTGGCTGTTGTGACTCATCAAAAAATAAACACGCCACTAAGCACTTTCACGCCACAAATCATCCAATCATGGCCTCGTTTGAACCCGGTGAGAATTGGGGATGGTGCTACATCGATCAGGTGGAAATCGCATTTGAGGACTCGATACGCTAGCGACTAAAACGTAGACTCAGGAGAGAAAGACATGTCGAAAAAGTACTGAAAGCCTGAAAGGGACATTCTCGCTATGACATCGCCCAATACATCTCAGGAAATCTTCCCACCACTTCCTCTTGAAGCATGGGAAGATTCAAAGAAAACAATCCATCGCTTCGCACAGATCGTGGGCAAGATTCGTCTTGCCGCCATGCCACACATGAATCACTGGTGGCAAGCGACACTCTCTGTGACGACAAGAGGTATTACCACAAATCCAATGCCGTATGGCGATCTACATTTCGCCATTGATTTTGATTTCATCGACCACACACTAGTAATCACGACTGATACAGGTCAGGTAGAATCCTTCTCTTTACCAGGACTCTCCGTTGCAGCGTTTTACGAGCAGGTGTTCGCAAGGCTCGCCAAGTTAGGCATTGCCATTACTATTCTTGCGAAAACGTATGACTTGAAGCCAGCTACCTCGTTCGCAACCGATACTGCCCATGCGACGTATGACAGGGAATATGTCAACCGTTACTGGCGTATCCTGGTACAAATAGACTCAGTCTTCAAAGAGTTTAGCGGTCGCTTCACTGGCAAATCGAGTCCTGTACAGCTATTCTGGCACACGTTTGATTTCGTGGTGACGCGCTTTTCAGGAAGACGCGCACCAGACCACCCCGAAGCGAATCGTCCTACGCGTGAGGCATACTCGCATGAAGTCATCAGCTTTGGTTTCTGGGCTGGTGATGATGTTACACGTTTTCCTGCCTTCTATTCGTATACCGCACCCGAACCCGATGGCTTGACCGACACTCCACTACAACCCAAACAGGCGTTTTGGAATACCGGAGCGACAGGCTCACTTGCATTGTTAAAGTATGAGGATTTACGAAAACTGGACAATCCGAAAGCCGCTCTGCTCGATTTTCTGGAAAGTGCATACCATGCTGGTGCGACTACTGCTCATTGGGATATTGATGCGCTTACAACGCTGACCTTTGGGAAATAAGGCAACGTATCGCGTAATCGGGAATGAAAGCGAAACTACTTTTTGTTGCAGTAAGTAATGAGATTAGACTCTGTAATAAACACAGAATGTAGGGGTCTAATTCATTACACCCTCGTAGCGCATCACAAGCGCAAACAAGGTGTAATGAATTAGGCCCCTACAACATTACACAGAAAGTAGCTATTATACACATATGAATACATCTACTCACGACATAAGCCCGCCACAAGCAGCATCTATAGATGACACGAGCACAAATCAACAAACTATCGATAGGCACTCCTGGTTTGTGCTACTTTTGCTTTGTACCGCACAGTTCATGGTCGTGCTCGATTTTTCTATTGTGAACGTAGCGTTGCCCGCGATACAGCGCGATCTCGGTTTCACAACCCAGAATCTACAATGGATTATCACAGCCTACTCGCTCACCTTTGGTGGCTTTCTCTTGCTTGGTGGACGTATGGGCGACTTGTTTGGACGAAGACGACTATTCATGATAGGACTTGTCCTGTTTGCCGTTGCTTCATTTTTGGGTGGCGTCGCACAATCGGCACTTTGGCTGATTATCGCTCGTGCAGTACAAGGCTTAGGGGCTGCGATTATTTCACCAACATCATTTTCACTTATTACAACCACCTTTCATGAAGGACCAGCACGCAACAAGGCATTAGGCGTTGTGGGTGCCGTTGCTTCTTCCGGTTTTGCAGCTGGTGCTCTGCTCGGCGGCATCCTTACGGCTAGTATTGGCTGGCGTTGGGTTCTATTCGTCAATGTTCCAGTTGCCATAGCAGCACTTATTCTCACCCCTCTTCTTCTGAAAGAGACGGTAAAGGAGCAAGGGCAGAGACAGGTTGATGTGCTTGGCGCAGTCACAATCACACTTGGACTTGTCGCGCTTGTCTATGCATTTGCACAAGGCAATCAAGTTGGGTGGGGATCAGCACAAACACTCCTATTACTGAGTGTTGGGCTTGCCTTACTAGTGGTATTTGTAATTATCGAGACACGCGTCAAAGTGCCTCTCATTCGGCTAAGCATTTTCCGTTTACGCACGTTAACAGGTGCAAATCTGATTGGCTTTCTTTCCCCTGGCGCACTGGGAGCATCTGTTTTTATCGTCACACTCTACATGCAAAAAGTACTTGGATATGCTCCTACCACGACAGGCATTGCATTTTTACCAATGTCTCTCGTATTCATCATTGATTCTAACTTGGTAGCGCGATTTGTCCCACGCTTTGGTGTGCAACGTCTCCTTATTGCGGGAATGTTTGTGACAGCACTAGGGTATCTGTTACTCACACGGATTTCGGTAGAAAGCAGTTATTGGACCACTCTTCTCCCTGGCACGCTTGTAGTAGCACTAGGTATGGGTCCCTCGTTTACCGCAATGGCAATTGCGGCAACAGCCGGTGTAAGTGACCGTGAGCAAGGCTTAGCTACCGGCTTATTCAACACGACACAACAGGTAGGCTCAGGACTTGTACTAGCCGTCGTAGCAGTTGTGGCTGCGGTCCAAACAACAGCCTTACAACATACACAAGCAGTATCAGAAAAATCTGCACTTGTCGGCGGCTTTCAATATGCATTCGTTGCATGCGCCGTATTCGCCGTTCTTAGTGGCTTAGCCGCCATCTTTGTTATTCGACAGAACGCGCAAAAAGTACAACAATAACAATAGCTAGAGACAATGCAGTACCGCGTGCAGTACTGCATTGTCTCTAGCTATTGTTATTGTTGTGTCTCTACAACTTCAATAGCATCTTTCCCACCGTAGAAGTCCCACCACGGTTTCGCGCCTTTCGCGAGTACCTCATTCAGGTTCTGGATATTCTTCACACCCTGATCTTCAAGCCAACTCCGCAAACCTTGAACACCTTCCTTTGCATACACCTTCACACCATCCTGCCACGTCGCACGTCCACATAGCACACCTGCGAAAGGTGTGTTGGCTTGTGCCGCAAGTTCCAGAGTCTCAAGGAAAACTTCGTTAGTCACACCAGCACTCAAGTAGATGAATGGGATAGTCGTAGCTGAGGCAGCATCCTTAAATGCTTGCTTGGCCTCTTCTTGACTATAGGCAATCTTACCGTCGGTATTGGCCTTCGATCCCTCCACGTAATTCATGTTTACAGGAACTTCAACCTTCAACACGTCTACACCATAGCGGGGTTGAGAGAACACATGCATGTATTTCTTGACTTTTTGTGGCTTGACACGCGCAAACTCAAAGCTCTTTTCGTCGCCAATCTCATCACTATACGCTAAGACTTCCAGGAAAAAGGGAATATCGAATGCGCGACACTCTGCACCAACACGCTCGATAAACGCCTCTTTCACCGTATTGATCTCCTGCTTATCATCTGGATCATAGTACAGCAGGACCTTGATGACACTGGCACCCGCTTCAACAAGTCTTCTCACAGACCAATCGTCAAGAAGGTCGGGCAGGCGACCTTTTTCGTTCGCGTCATAGCCAGTCTTTTCATAAGCCAGGAAAAGACCAGTACCTTTGGCGCGATGCTTAGCGGCTTCCAAACCATATTCGGGGTCAAGCAAAATGGCGGTCGCATACTGCGTAAGTACCTCAGTCACCTGAATTTTGAACTGATTCAAATCATCAGGAGTTGCGTCGCTGCCTCTGGCTTTCGTAATGGACTTCTGTAGAGAACCGCGCTGGTCCATAGCAGCGGCGGCAATCACACCCTTTTCGTTGGCGACAGAATTTATACCATTAAATTTTCCACGAGAAATGCGTGTTTTCGCTTGTTGTTGCATAGGGCTTCCATCCCTTTCCTCTTACATAGTGTTCGTCTGACCCAATGTCGAGACGACAGTACCATTGTGTCATCTCTGCATTGACAGAAACAACCTGAGAAGTTGCACCATCGCTCACTTCTCTTACCATTGTACAATGCAAATTCATTGCTTGCCTACATGTAACACGTATGACAGCGACGTATAACGATACAGCTTTTACATTAGAATTTTGTGTAGCACATTTCCATATCCGCTAGTTTATTAAAAAATACAGTTTATTGGAGGAAAGTGCCATTTCCAATGTTTGATATGATGGGGGAAAATGTCTACAAACGATTGTTGCTTGCAGACATTTTATAAAGCACTGCTATTGTTACTTGAGTTATATTAACACGTCTCTATACAAAGGGTAGCACACTACTACATTCTTTTATCATAAAGCAGAGTAATACAGAGACGGATAGAGGCATATGGGCGTTCACAGTTGATAAAAGATTGTGAGACGCGATGCATACTAAAGGAGTTGATTTCAATGGGTGGGAGCAATTTTGATCTAATCGCGCAAGAACTGCTCAGACAACAACAAGTTATGGAACAAATGGAGGAAGAGAATCAGGAGTTGCGTCACCAACTCGCCGAATTACGCGAGGGACGTGGCATTTTTGTAGAGATTGATGGTCGCCGCTTCTCACTTCAAAATGAAGACATAGCTCCAGTCCAAACGCCTATCGTTGAAGCTATACCTGTTACAACACCTTCCCGTGTTACTATAGAGCTAGAGCCACAAGCAGAGCCAGTAGCCGCACAACATGACATCGCCCAGGACCAGACTGAAGAACTTGTCATGAGTATTCCTGAAACACCACGTCCTACAGTAGACTTCTTTACTGCTACTGAAGAGGTTGCCGAGCAAACCACAGGTCCGACATTTCTCGAAGAGGTCATGATTGACGAGTTCGCTTCAGCTGCTACAAGCCCACTCTCCGTCTGGTCTGCCCCCAAGCAAGAACAACAGAAGCCATCTGAGACCGAGCAAGATGAAGAGTTAGCCGTGCTCCGCCGTCAGCTAATCGGAAGCTACTTACTCGAATAACACGTTGATAAGAGAGCTTCCTATGCCTCGGCTTTGTTACTGCATTAGGGTCGCGTACACAACAAGCCGCAAAGTTGTTTGCTTTTGGCTAGGAATCCAGGTCCCAGCACAGGTAATCAGGTTGAGATACGTCCCCCCAGTATCTCCAAAAATCTCTTGCAAAGGTGCCTCAAGTGGAGGATAAGCAGCGGTGCGTGTGACACGGAAATGCAGTGTTTTTCCGTTTGTGTCCACAATCATGATTGTGTCGCCCACCTGTACATTACGCAAATACCAAAATACGGCTGGGTAGCCACCTGGACGGTCCAAATGTCCATCTATGACCGCACTACCAGCCTGACCAGGGCGTGGACCATTACTATACCAGCCGACACCTTCCCATTGATTTTGCACTGGCGTACCCAAATCACCATTTGACTGGATATTCACGTTCTCGACAGGCGCATCGACACCAATACTAGGAATAATAAGATGCGCAGGGGTCGATGCCGAGACCGTCACAACGGGCGATACAACAAATGTTGGGATAGCCTTTGTAGGCGTTGGGCTGGGCTTCTGTATCGCCAATGTCTTCTTTACCGGAGTCGTGGTTGCCTGTGAAGCAGTCCCGCATCCTGTAAGCAAGAAGAGCAATAGTACTATTGGGTAAATGAAAAATCTCGGTCTCAAGCGCATAGCGGAAACGTCCTTACGTCTTTCTTATTTCTACGAATATAGTAGTAGAGCAGTTCACATACCCCTATTTTACTACAACACGCGTATAGAAGATACCTATTTTTACGCATACCACAATGTAAATAAACAAAGGTAATCTGTAGGGGTCTAATTCATTACACCCTCGTGGCAATTCACCCATGTAGGGGATATGTTGAAACGCCTCATCAATCCTGTCAACATTGTGGAATGCCAACAGGGTGTAATGAATTAGACCCCTACAGACTATTTCTGGCGAGCAAACGCGAAACGACGCGCGGCTACGCTAGAGCTAAGCAGGAGAAGAGCAAGTGCTCCAAAGAACCATGGCAATAGCGGATTGCTACTCCCTACATGGGTGACAGGACGTGGATCACTTCCCGTGCCTGGCATTCCTGGAACACCTGCTACTGCACCTAATTTGAAGGCGAGTGCGGGTGTGCCTTTGAGCAGGCCGACAGCAAAGACGCTATAGACCATGCCACCAGTAAGTGTCGTGGAAACAGGAACCGTTGCTCCAGCTTGTGTCGCGGTCACGTTGAACGTGTATGCGCCACCTGGAACAGAGAGATATCCACTTGCATGCGTGTAGGTCAAACCAGTGATCACAGTGCTACCACCAGTAGCAACATTAACTGGACCCGCATCCGGTGAAAGATGATAGACACGAACCTGTGCCATATTGCCAGAAACAAGGTTGTTATCCGCAAAGGCCGCCAACGAGAAGCCACTTGCAGCCGTGCCAAGTGCCGCAACCGTGTAAGGCACACCCGCGCTGACTGTGACCGTTTGCGTAATAACGGAAGCTCCAATACCTTTACCAGCAGGAGCAACCTGGATTTTGTGTGAGCCAGCAGCGACCGCTACATAACCCGTTACAGTTCCAAAAGTAAATCCTGGCAACAGGGTAGCACCATCGACAAATACGTCAACGGTTCCTGCTCCTGGCGCGGCATGGACCACGCGTACATACGCCATGTCAGCAGCAGAAGCGGCGGACGCAGGTGTAAATTGCAGAACCATACAACCTAAAAGTGCGAGTACGCCAAGCAGTAGTGTACTACGATGTACGAACATTGCGAAAGAATTCTTTCCACGCATTGTTGATTGTCTCCTTATGTATATAGGACAAGACATCTGCCTATCCTGTTGTGCTGTTGTTACGCATGGATATAGGCCACATACACATGCGTAAGAATGAGCCGAGAACGCAGTTAGGGGATGAGCTTCTAGTGCATCTTGCGGTAGCACTATCTAAAGTGTAAGATGAACATGCATCGATGAAGTTCTGACATAGAGACGCTGCCTTTAGACCAAAGTAGTAACACTCATTACCCTTTTTCTAAAAACACGCCGTCAAAGCAGTAACGATAAGATTACAAAGGACTCCATTACGCTCTGAGAATGACCGTCTGAAACAGGTCAGAAAACGCTCACTCTGCTCAATAGTTTATTCAACAAGAGGGATGGGACGTGTCGCAAGAATTACCAGAAGAAGATATGGGCTTCAACGAAGAGATGCCACCTTCTAGGCGAAGTCAACAGAATAGAACTGAAACAGAGCATAGCGATGGACGTTGGCAAGCAGAGCTAGTAGCTCGCTGCCTGACAGGAGATGAGAGTGCATTTGCGATGATCGCTGATCAGTATGGCAACCTGCTCTTACGCACAGCCTACCTGCTTGTGCAGGATGAAGAGGCAGCGAAAGATATCGTACAAGACTCATTGTTGCTCGCATGGAAGAATATGGCAAAACTCCGTGAGCCAGCATTTTTACGTGCGTGGTTATTGAAAATTGTGGTCAATCAATCAAGTAGTCTCAAACGACAATGGGCGAGGAAAGCAGCACTCTTGCGTGAACAATTTACGCAAACATCTATAGATGACTCCATTCAAAGCGCGGATTTCGCGCGTGGACGCTTGGAGGATCGGCTAGATGTTGAGCAAGCGATAGCACAACTCCCGATTAATCAGCGCGTCGTACTTGTTCTCTTTTACTATCATCGTATGACAATGCCAGAGATAGCCACGATGCTCGGTGTCGCCGAAAACACACTCCGTAAACGTCTACAAGCAGCACTGGAGAAGACACGCCGTGCTTTACAGATTGAGTTAGCAGGAACACAGGACCCAACATTGACACACGAAGGCGTAAACACACATATCAGTATGCATCGGGGAGGAGCGTGATGAATGAACATGATGGAGGAGATTCGCAATCACCAATTCACACTCACAGACAAGCAACGGATGTCGATATGATGCTTGAGACACGTATAGCTCAAGCATTGCAAAAGCAGGCAGCACACGTGCAATTCACACCTGGACAACGCGCCCGTGTGATGCAACGTATAGCAACGCGCCATAAACACACTTTCTTTCCGGCACCAGCACTTGTGTTTGTCATATCGCTCGTTGTCATTCTTTCATTTGCCGTATATCTGTTTTCCTCCGCCACACCACGTCCTCCCGTAGCAGCCACAACACACTATACAGTTAGTAGCTCGTTAAGTACGCCTGACGCATTAGCGAATGGTGGACAGCTTGTCTCGCTCGATCCTACTCACCAGCACTTTGTGTATCAGGCATCACAAGGGCAAGGCGTCATGTTCACAGCAGATGTGAGCAATCCAGCGGGTAGTAATCTCCTTGCGATGCGCTACGCGCGTGATGTTGCGTGGGCACCGGACGGTTCGGCGTTAGTCACAACCATTTATCCAGCAGGTGTCACTGAACCACTCCTCGCGCTGGTTCGTACAGGTCAATATATGGACACCCTCGGTCACGCTGCACTCGCCGCGAGTTGGTCGCCAACATCGCCTCAGGAGATTGTCTACGTCACACAAGAAAATGGAGTCACAAAACTATGGAGCACGACGCCCACCAAGAATCAAACGCCTAGCCTTATAGCAACGCTTCCCATTTCTCCACTTGTCCAACGCTTAGTCTGGTCGCCCAACGGACGGCAGCTCGCATTCATCACCACGACAGGACAAACACCATCACCACAATTGCTCAGTCAGCCGGGGAACGCGATCTCCATCATGGATATGAACACACATACTGTACATACGTTACCCTTAGCAGAACATACGGCACTTGGAAACGTTGCCTTTTCGCCCAATGGACAGTATCTCACGTATGAGCAGATCAGTGTACACACTCCCACTGTGTTACACACGCTTGATATCGTCAAGCAGCAAGAGTTATTCACGATTGCACCACAACATACACTTCTTGGATGGAACTGGTCCTCTGACAATAACACGCTTATCTATAGTGACGGTGGAGTTCTAGCGGCACACGTCCTACATGAAACACACATGACCTTTCCTACAACAAATGTTGCCTATCCCCTCTGGCTTGCTGATGGGCGTATCCTCGCGCTCAGCATCACACATGGTGTGGGCAAACTAGAAATTCTCGCGAAGAACACAACAAAATAAGAAGTATAGAACGGACATACGCTCTGGTTTGTGCATGCACAAACCAGAGCGTATGTCCGTTCTATACTTCTTATTGAATTTGAAAGTCGGTAGAGACTTGTGGTGCTGTTCCTGATGCATTAGCGAGAACAATAAACGTGAATGAAGTACTCCCTTGTGGTACAAGAAAGATGGCACTTCCAGTCTTCCCTGATGAGCCAGCAGGAAAGTCGGTTGGGAAATCGGTATTTGAGTCAGGAGAGCTTACTGTGTCACCCACCTTGAGTCGCATATAACTGTTCCAATATTCCGAAACTCCATTCTGTGATGGATTATCAAGTTTGAAATCAATAGTGACATACATCATGCCCTTTTTCGCCTGGACAGCTTTGCTGCTCCAACTTGCGGTTGCGCTGGTCATCGTCCAGTTTAGACTCTCATGCTGAAACGTCTTGTTCGGACTCGCGGTCTTCGGCTTGTACTTTGTTAGATCAGCACTTGCAGTCAGTGGTATACTCATCTGCGCATCGTCGGCAGTCCCTAATACCAAAGTAAGTTGCTTAGGGTCCACTGTCGTGGGAACAGGAAAATCTAACCAATTTGTACGCGAGACAGAGGCATCAGGTGACACACCATTCTGCTCATTCAGCGGTTCAACCTGACTCCCATCAGGCAAAACCAGACGCGCAACACTACTATAGACAAAGTCCGCAGAGCGCGTAGCGGTATTTTGCTCTTTGATGTTAATACGGGCAATACCTGTGGACTGTGACGTGCTACTATCATCGGCAAAGCTTTGCGCTTGCTGCACGTTCACGATGGTCATATCATTGCTGGCATATGTAATCGTAGAACCTATCGCAGTGGTAATAGTCGGACCTACGGTTGGCGTGACACCATTTACGCCATTATTGGTATAACCACCAGTGGCAGTGACAGTTTTTTGTACGTTACTAACGGCATTATTAGCACCTCTATAGACAAAGTATCCGACCGCACCACAGATGCCGAGAAGCAGAAGGAGTACAATGCCAGCAATACAACCAACACGCCGCCATACGCCGCCAGAACTTCCTCGTTGTGGTGTCGCATAGACAGGAGGAGCTAATGGCTGCTGGGCCGACACCTGTCCTTGATAGGGCGGAGGAGGTTGTTGTCCCGCTCTTGGATACTGTGTATAAGCAGGTCCATCATAGGGCGGCGGCGGTGGCGGAGTGAGCGGTGTTGCTCTTGTCTCCATATTTGATATCTTAGGATTCTCACCGCTCAGGGCTGTTGGCTTATTGCCTTCATCACTCAATTGTGAACCACAATTTGAGCAAAAACGTTGTCCTCCTGGAACAGGCATACCACACGTGGGACAAAGGCGTACCGGGGGCTGTGTCATACTGTTTCTCCTTGTAGAGAGTTATGCTAGCTGAAAATCTATCATAGCTTGTGGGAAGCCACTTTGATTTTACGCTAACAAGGTGAACGCTAGAGTGGTCGCGTTTTGTGGGATGAGAAATGTGATACTCCCTACGATGAGATGAAGAACATAATACCAGACCTACCAAGTTTTTTGGTCTTACCATAGCCCAACCCTCTTCGCAAGGCTACACCTGCTTTATTACAGAGACGCTTATCACATCCTTACTGTAACACAAGCTTGAGAATTGACATATGACGTAGCTCACTATTTTCGTGCCGTCAATTTCACGATACTATTGCTCTATCACTATTTAGAACAAATGGTGGTAGTAGTCTGTCAAACGACATGTGTCACAGACGGTGGGGCCGGGGCCCCACGCGGGGGCGCGGCTCCCCCCACGGGGCCCCCCGCCCCACCGTCTGTGACACATGTCGTTTGACAATCTAGTAGGGACCAGATGTATCGCGTCCACGGCGCAATTCACTGCCTATGCTTCGTTTGACATGATGCCTATTATTCAAAGCATAGCCGATAAATCGGCCCTCGGACGCGATAATGCTGTTTGAAAAATTAATATGGGAACCCCACGGACGCCCACAAGGGGCTAACCCTACTATACATGGTGTGCTCCGCACACGAGGGCGTCGTATAGTAGGGTTAGCCCCTTGTGGGCGTCCGTGGGGCTTATTTACCTCGTTATTTCGTTCATATGCATAATCTGGTCCCTATGCACCACTCATAGTCTGATAAAAGCTGGGTAGGTTAGGCGTACCCAAACCGGTTGCAAAATCCCAGCCGGAGCCAGCAGGATAGTACAGGTTGTTGCCACGTGTCACATCATAGTAGGGTTGTGTTCCATTCGCTTTGTTCGCAACAGTGTAGAACATCTGTGATCCATAATTGAACGTGTGTAGCTGTTGAATCATGCCTTCGTTGACGAGCGCGAGACCCGCAGCCCAGATTGGAGCCGCAGCACTCGTACCACCGACAGCACTCCATTGACCCTTAAAGTACACAGCGAGACCATAGGCTGCGGCTGAAATGTCAGGGACCTGACGCATACCACGTGAATAATTGTTTTGTACTCCAGGAGCATTTTGCCAGTTTGGTCGTTGGGACAGAACACTATTGCCACCTCCACTCCCCCACTGATTTGTACACTTCGATTGGTTTGAGCCGTCGGACCATACAATCTCATTTGTTCTGTTGCGATTACCATTGACCTGAAGAATCGTTCCTCCTACGGCTGTGGACCATGGATCACTCGCGGGAAAGCTCACCGAAAGATTGCCATATTGACGCGAGGTAAACGCGCCACAATCGCCACTCGCCACAAGCACCGTCATGTGTTCGGCACGCGTCAACTGCTGCAAACTGCTATCAATCGCGGTTGCATCATTTTGTGTAAGTTCTTGTTCGGCAGCACCTAAACTAATACTTACAACACTTCCGCTACTCGCATTATTCACATTGTCATCAGCGATTTGCTGTAGCATATCGTTGACATTTGTCCACACATCATCAGTAGCGTTGCCATCGGTCTGGTAGACCTTGATGTTCGCGGAACGTGCCAAGCCTGCAACCATCTGGATATCTAGCGTTGACTCACCTAAGGCATCTGTTGGTTTACCGTCCACATTGATGGTAGAAACATGCCCTTTGAAATTAATGCACGAGAGGTAATTATCTACATCTGACTTGTAGGAGCCATCAATCTCTACAAGATTCACGGTCATATTCTGTCCGTTTAACCCACGTTGCCATAGTTGGTCATACCCATATGCACCCGCGACATCTCTTGGCAAGAGCGTATCTTGCAGCGGCTGACAATCCTGAGCCGGTTGCTGCTTCTGAGCAGGTGCTTTGAACTGCATGGTGAAATCATGTTGTGGTCTGCTACTATAGTTATCGAGTCCTGTGATAACGTCGATAGAGTTTGCGAGAAACGTCGGTACTTTCGGAGCCGTTTTTGGCGCGTAAAAAGTGGTGCCATGATAGCTGTGTACCACGAACGTTGTTTGTAGCAGTTTGGCAATCGTACTCGCCTTCGCGTCAATGGCCAAATGAGTACGGAGTTTACTGAGTTTTAGAGCGATACCGGATGGATTGAAGAAATTCTTGATTTTCTGATAGGTTCCATCGTCAATACCGATTTTATTGGCGGCATTTTCCAGGTTCGATTTTGTCCCCGGTTGTATCTTCTGATTTTGCATTTTATTGAGCGCGTTCTGATCCAGCTTAAACGTAACGCGCACATGCAGTTCAGTATTATTTGGCAGTTGACCTGTGATCGGCGAGTTCATTGCCACGGCGGGAATACCAAGATTGAGTGTCGTGAAAAGCTGTGGTTGCGTTCCACCCCCGCAACTCGCAAGGGGAGCAAGCAGCAGCAGGAGACCAAGCATTCCCGCGATTGCCCGTCCACTAAGTGAACGGGATAGAATGTTCTTGTAAAGAAAAGACATAGAGAAAACCTCCAAGACAATAGCAAGATAAAGTAGTCTTTTATAGCACGGTTCACACAAAAAAACGGTTCAAAAGAACATTTTGCCCCCAAAAGTGGTATAATAAGAGAGATACTTAGAAAAAATATTCTACTCAAGGATAACGAGACCATGCCAGAATTTAAGGTAGAGGCCCCATTTCAGCCCACTGGCGACCAACCAGAAGCCATCAAACAACTCGTCGAAGGTATTAGACGCGGCGACAAACATCAAACACTGCTAGGCGTTACCGGTAGCGGTAAAACATATACCGTGGCAAAGGTTATCGAAGAGGTGCAGAAGCCAACGATTGTGCTTGCACCAAATAAGACGCTTGCCGCACAGTTGTATAGCGAATATAAAGAGTTTTTCCCTAATAATGCAGTCGAATACTTCGTTTCATACTATGACTATTATCAGCCAGAAGCGTACATCGCACGCTCAGATACCTATGTCGAGAAAGAGAGTATGCTCAACGAAGAAATTGAGAAGTTGCGCCTTTCCGCGACCCGTAGCCTCTTCGAGCGCAAAGATGTGCTGATTGTCGCCTCTGTTTCCTGCATCTACGGCTTGGGTAGTCCAGAGGAATACGGGCAAGTCGTCTTGACGCTTAAAGTAGGCGACGAGCGACGACGCGATAAGATACTGCGACACCTCAACGAGATTCAGTATGAGCGCAATGATGCCAACTTTGTGCGTGGACGTTTCCGTGTCCGCGGCGACGTGTTGGAAATCTTTCCGGCCTACGAAGATGTCGCGGTACGCATCGAGTTCTTTGGCGACGAAATCGAGCGTATGACCGAGATCGACCCGTTGACTGGAGAAGTACTCGGCAAACGCCAACGCCTCGATATCTACCCGGCCAAGCACTGGGTAACAACACAAGAGCGGCTCAATAACTCGATTAACCTGATTGAGAACGAGCTAGAGTGGCGTCTTAAAGAACTTCAGGCCGAGGGGAAGTTGCTCGAAGAGGCTCGCTTGAAGCAACGTACAAATTTCGATATCGAGATGTTGCGCGAAACTGGCTTCTGCTCTGGTGTCGAAAACTACTCACGCCATCTCGCGGGACGCGGTGCAGGCGATCAACCGTGGACCCTGCTTGACTACTTGCCAGATGATTATCTGCTTGTAGTCGATGAGTCACACGTTGCCTTACCACAGGTACGCGGCATGTTCGCGGGTGATCGTTCGCGTAAGCAGGTACTTGTCGATTATGGCTTCCGTTTACCATCAGCAATGGATAATCGTCCTTTGACCTTTGCCGAGTTTGAACGCCATGTGAAGCAGGCATTGTACGTTTCGGCAACTCCTGGCCCTTATGAATATGAGCATAGTCAGGCAATTGTTGAGCAGGTGATTCGCCCAACGGGTCTTATCGATCCAGAGATTACAATCAAGCCAACCAAAGGCCAGATCGACGACCTGTTAGCGCAGATCCGCGAACGTACAGATCGTGGTCAACGTGCGCTTGTGACGACACTCACCAAGAAAATGGCGGAAGACCTTGCCGACTATATGCAAGAGTTGAGCATCAAAGTCCACTACCTGCACTCCGAAATTGACACGATTGAGCGCGTAGAAATCTTGCGTGATCTCCGTCTTGGCGTATATGATGTGGTCGTAGGTATCAACCTGTTACGTGAAGGACTAGACCTGCCAGAGGTGTCGCTGGTTGCCATTCTCGATGCCGACAAAGAGGGCTTTTTGAGATCGGAAGGCTCACTGATTCAGATGATTGGACGTGCCGCACGTCACGTCGATGGCAGCGTCACGATGTACGCCGACAACATCACCAAGTCGATGCGCAAAGCCATTGATGAGACAAACCGTCGTCGTAGCATCCAAACCAGCTTCAACGAGGATCATCACATCACCCCACGCGGTATCAAGAAAGAGATTCGCTCACTCACAGAGCGCATCAAAGCCATGAGCGGCGTTGAGGTCGTAGGAGCCGATGGTAAAGCAACATCCGTTGCCCTCGCTGGCATTCCAAAGGATGAAGCCCTACGCCTGATCAAAGACTTAGAGTCGCAGATGCGCAACGCCGCCAAACAGCTAGACTTCGAGAAAGCCGC
>CAXTWV010000091.1:0-13602 GCA_964248005.1 uncultured Ktedonobacteraceae bacterium
ATACTGCATGTACTCTATTCACTAATGTATATATTTTGCACAAGATTTGAGACATACTAGGGGGAATATGTAGTATGCAAGCAACACAAAGTCAATTTCTGCCTTTTCTCGACGGCAAAAAACAGTTTATTATTCCAATCTATCAGCGTACCTATAGCTGGACGCGGGAACAGTGCGTTCAGTTATGGAGTGATGTTGTCAAGGTGGCAACACATTCAGCAATTAAAGGTCACTTCATTGGCTCAATTGTCTATATTCGTGAAGGTCTCGTGGGTATTACTGCCATTCCACAGTTTCTTGTCATTGATGGACAACAGCGTCTGACAACACTTTCGCTACTGTTGCTCGCTCTTGCTCGCACCGCTCAGCAGAGCAAAGAGTCAAGCAGTGTGAACTATGACGACATTTTCGATTCGTACCTCATCAACAAACATGGTAGAGATGAATATCGCTACAAATTGCTCCTCACGCAAAGCGATAAGCACGAGTTAATTTCTTTGCTTGATCACGATCATCAACCAACGTTCGGCCACGGCCTACATAGCACGACAGGACGGCTCACCGACAACTATCACTTTTTTGAAGAGCAGATACAACAGAGCGACATTGACCTAGCAACACTCTATACGGGTATTAGTAAGCTAGTTGTAGTTGACATTATTCTCGATAGAGACCACGATAATCCACAGTTGATCTTTGAAAGCCTCAACTCTACAGGAATGGACCTCTCGCAAGCAGACCTCATTCGCAACTATGTGTTGATGGGAATGAATAGTGAAGCGCAATCTAAGCTTTATAAGACACATTGGTATCCAATGGAGCAACTTTTCCCGCACACGAGCGATGGTAGTTCCTTTGATCGCTTTATGCGCGATTATCTAACCCTTAAACAAGGCATTATCCCCAATATAGATAAAGTATATGCAAGTTTTAAGTCTTATCATCAGGAGCGAACTGATATTTCGATCAACGACCTTGTTGCTGATATCTATCGTTACGCCACACATTATGTCAACTTTGCTTTTCTCTGGGAAGGTGAAAGCGAGCTAAAACGTCTATTTGGTGATATTAACGCCCTTAAGGTCGATGTTATTTATCCATTCTTGCTCGAAGTCTACGATGATTATGCACAAAAGCGACTTGCACGCCAAGACTTCATCGCAATTCTTAAACTGCTTGAGAGTTATCTGTTCCGACGAGCCATTTGTGGTATTCCGACTAACACATTGAATAAGGTCTTCGCGACGCTTGCTAAAGAGCTTGACAAAGAACGTTATGTAGAGAGTTTGCAAAGGATACTACTGCAAAAGGATTCCTATCGTCGTTTTCCTGGCGATGAAGAGTTTCGCTCGGCCTTTGTTGTGAAGGATGTGTACAATTTCCGCCTACGGAACTATTTGCTCAGAAAGCTTGAAAACACCGGACAAAAAGAACTTGTCAACATCGAAAGTTGCACTATCGAGCATATCATGCCACAAAATCCGAATGTACCGAAGGCATGGCAGCAGGAACTTGGACCTGATTGGAAGACGGTTCACAACCTCTATCTGCATACGATTGGCAACCTCACGCTGACAGGCTACAATTCAGAACTAAGTGATCGCTCATTCCAAGAGAAGCGCACGATGACAGGCGGCTTTGAAGAGAGTCCGCTCCGTCTAAACAAGAGTCTCAAGCATGTAGAGCACTGGAATAAAAACGAGATAGAGAAACGCGCGGCACTGCTGGCAGAGCAAGCTGTGACGATATGGGCGATCCCTCATTTTGAAGTGGAGCAGGATAACAATGGTAGTGGGGCGAGCCAGAAGACAGCATTAGCAGAAGTGATTGGTCCTGTTGAACATCCATTGGCAGGCTTCAAGAAAAATTCTACGCTGGACGATCACCCTTTTCTGGAAGGCAATCCAATCTTTGGGGAGTTACGCAAGCGTATACTCAATTTGGACGCTAGCGTGAGAGAAGCTATTTTCAAGAACTATGTTGTCTACAAACTCAGCTTAAACTTTGCTGCTTTCAGTGGACAGAAGAAGCGAATTATCCTCGCGTTGCATATGCCCTTCACAAAGATTAACGACCCACATGGCCTCTGTGAAGACACATCGAACTATGCACATTATGGCAGAGCAGAAATAGAAATAAGCATCACCTCACTTAACCAGATTGATGATGTGATGGACCTTGTTCGCCAATCGTTTGAGTGGCAAATGGAGTTGGTGTAGAGGGTATTTACACCATTTTCCTCTGAACCTCAAGAATACCACGCTCCATCGCCACGGCAACGGCGGAGGCACGCGAGTCAACTCCCAGCTTATAGTAGATGTTGGCAAGGTGCGATTTCACGGTTGGCTCTGCAATGCCGAGACGGGCGGCAATCTCTTTATTGCGTTCACCATGAGGAATGCGCTGCAACACCGCACGTTCGCGTTCTGTTAGCTCTGGCTTCTCTTTTTTCTCCACAACTTCACATTCGTCGTTGCTAATAAGTACGGGAACCTTGTTGTATGTGAGGAGACATGCTATATGTGCCGATTGTAGGAGTGTCTCACCCCGTGCGGCTGTACGGATAGCGTGTAGCAAGGTAGGGTAAGTGGCCTGGACGGTCAAGTACGCACATACACCGGCATGAAAAGCACGAAGCATATGTTCGTCGTTGTGGAGAAGCGTAAAAATAACTATGGCTACGTTGGGCCATTCACCACGGAGCAACTCAATAGCTCGCAAACCGTCTTGACCTTGCATACATGGTTCTACAAGCAAGACATCGGGCTGTAGTTCTCCAACGCAACGAATCGTTTCGGGGATGCTGACCGTGTAACCAAGCAGGTCAATCCCAGCTTCTTCTGTGAGGAACACGCGCAACCCTGCGCGGACAATTTGCTGATCGTTGGCTATCAACACGCGGATAGCCTTATGTTCAGAGTTTCCCATCTCGGCACCTCATGTGCGTACATGCCGCAGCATGTCTTTTATCATTCTTTCTTCTGCTTTTATTGTAGCAAAAAAGGTAGAGTTCATACCATAGCCGAACGGATGTCATGCAAACAGATAGGGCAATATCCATCACATGGACGATAGGTATTGCTCAAGCAAGCGGCTACACTTGAAACATACAAGGGAAACAATAACGGATAGGTAGAAATTTCACTACACAGGAGGAAAAACACATGCTTGCTACTCAGTTGATCGCCGTTGCGTTAGCTATCGGTTTAGGAGCCGTTGGTGCAGGTATCGCAATGGGGGGTGCGACCGGAAAAGCGTATGAGGCACTTGGACGCAATCCAGAAGCCGCGCAAACAATCGCTACAAACCTACTCCTCGGCTTGGTCTTCGCCGAGACTTTAGCAATCTATGGTCTAGTAATCGCCTTCTTAATTCTGTTCCATTGAAGAAATGTAGGGGTCTAATTCATTACACCCTCGTCGTCGTTGTCAGTTGGGACGAGGGTGTAATAAATTAGACCCCTACAGATATGGTGGGCAACCAGGGAGTCGAACCCTGAACCTAACGATTAAGAGTCGTGTGCTCTGCCATTGAGCTAGTTGCCCGTTTAGAACACATTGATAATAGCATATGGTCTACCTTTCGTCAAGCGTTCATCTACAATTTTTTGCACCTCTGGTTGCGACGCGTCATCATGCTTAGCCCTTTTCTCCTACGTTTCAGGATGTTTCATGCTTATTCATAATAAATACGCTAATATGCAGGGCAAGACAGATTTATTTGAATACAGGTTTGTATCGTTATTTAACAGAGGAGAGTATAAGGTGTATAACTTACAGAACATACGCTATAAGAACCAACGCGTTCTGGGGTATTTTCGACAGCATCGGGTGGCGAGTATTGTGGCAGGGCATGTGGTTGTGGCGTCGCTCCTCGGAATGATTCTACTTGGTAGTGCGTTTGGCACAACATTATTTGGGGCGTTCGCGAAAGCAGCCTGTTCTAGTGGCGATGCGACCTATATGGTCGTGAGTGGTGACACGCTTGGTGCCATCGCCAATCGCTATCGGGTGTCATGGCAGAGTCTGGCGACCTACAACAGGATTGCCAATGCTAATGTGATTTACATCAATGAGCATGTGTGTATCCCAGGTAAACATCATACAAGTAGCGGTGGTGGCGGTGGTAACACTGGTGGTGGTACGACGTACTCTGGCAACTCTAACGCACCTCGTGGCGGATACAATCCTTATCCCTATGGGCAATGCACGTGGTATGCCGCTCAACGTTTCTATCAGCTACACGGCTTTTTCGTGCCGTGGACGACGAATGCAAATGCATGGCAATGGACAGCCCGTGCCTATGATTATGGTTGGCGTGTGTCCAGCCAACCATCTGTAGGCGCGATTGTCGATCTGCAACCCTATGTGCAGGGCGCATATTATATGGGGCATGTAGGTGTGGTCGAGCAGGTGCTTTCTGATGGCTCTGTAGTTGCCACCAACATGAACTGGGGTATCTATCCGTGGGAGGTCTCACGCATCCATGTTTCCCCTGGCTATGGCGTGACCTTTATCTCGTACTAGCTCATCCTAACAAAAAATGGAGGCTGTGCTATCCAGCACAGCCTCCATTTTTTGTTATTTTATGAATCTACCTCTGAAAATGATGCCTCGGCTATCGACTCTTCTACGTCTAGCGTCTCCTCTTCCCCAAAGAGGGAATGCGTCATCAGCCAGTCCTGGCAATCAAACTCTTCTTCATCCTTGTGGATATGAGGTCGTGAATAGGTACCATCATCATGTAGTACATGTGTGTTGACGGTATCTTGTAGGTAAATGAGCAATATCTTTTCGTAAATAACGGTACGCAGGTCGGCTGATTCGATTGGAAAGAGCGTCTCGACACGCTTATCGAGGTTGCGTTGCATCAGGTCCGCACTGCCCAGATAGACTTCTGGCTTGCCATTGTTCCCGAAGTAGTAGATACGGCTATGCTCAAGGAAGCGTCCAACGATACTGCGCACACGAATGGTGTCGCTTATCCCCTTTACTCCTGGACGCAAACTGCACATACCACGGACAATCAAGTCGATGTCCACTCCAGCCTGTGATGCGCGATACAAGATTTGAATCATGTCAGGATCGGTCAACGCATTGAACTTAAAGATGAGCCGTCCATTGCCATGTTGCTCATGCTGCTGTATCTCGCGCTCGATAAGCTGCATGAATTTAGGACGTAGTTCAGTAGGTGCGACTAGAAGAGTATCATAGGTTGTGCCACGCGAATAGCCTGTGAGAGAATTGAAAAGATTTGTCGTGTCGGCACCTAGATGGGGTTCACAGGTGAAAAGGCCGAGGTCTTCATAAATCTTCGCAGTCGAAGCATTATAGTTGCCTGTCCCCAGATGGAGATACCGTTGTAGTCCATTGTCCTCTTTACGGACCACAAGAGCAACCTTAGCATGTGTTTTGAGCGTGAACGAGCCAAAGACAACATGCACACCTGCACGTTCTAACTCACGTGCCCATCCAATATTGTTCTCTTCGTCGAAACGCGCCTTCAATTCGACTAACACCGCTACCTGCTTGCCATTCTCAACCGCTTTTAGCAATGCCTGGACGATGACAGGAGAATTGGAGCCAACGCGGTACAACGTCTGCTTAATTGCCAGTACTTTCTCGTCATCTGCCGCCGCTGTAATGAAGTTGACGACCGAGTTGAAGCTATCGTAGGGGTGATGCAGCAACAGATCTTGTTTCTGAATTTCTCCGAACAGGTCTGCCCCTCGTTGTAAAAACGCAGGTGTGCGTGGCTCGAACGGCTCGTCTTTTAAGTCGGGCCGCTCAATACTATGTAGCTCCATAACCGCATCCATTCCAAGTGGTCCGTCAATCATCGTGAGATCATGAGAAGAAATCTCCAGGTTATCGAGGAGCAGGCTACGAATGCGCTGTGGCATGGAGGGATTGACCGCGAGATCGACAACCAGCCCAAAGCGTCGGTCTCGTACCTCTTGCTCGATATATTCGAGCAGGTCTAACGACTCGTCTAACTGCAATTCGATATCGGCATCGCGTATCACACGGAATGGATAGGACTCCCACACATCATAGCCGGGGAAGAGTGGGTGTAGATTTGCCGCAATCACCTGTTCTATCCACACGAACGTATAATCCGACTCGTCCTTACTCGTATGTACAGGCACGAGACGCGGCAATGTTGGTGGTACCTTGATACGTGCGAACAACTCGCTTTGTGAGGCGTCCGCAATGACGACTGCAAGGTTCAGGCTCAGGTTCGAGATATGCGGGAAGGGATGTGCTTGATCGACTGCAAGTGGTGTGAGTACGGGAAAGACCTCATTTTCAAAATAGTCATGCATCTGTTTGCGTTGTCGCTCATTCAATTGTTTATAGTCAAGCACATGAACATGCTGTGTCGCAAGAAGAGGTTGAAGTGTAGTACGCCAGTACTCGCGCACCTCCTGAATAAGCGGTGCTAGACGTTCGCGAATAGCCGCGAGTTGCTCCTCGGCGGTTCGTCCATCAGGACTACGCAGGGTTTTGCTGGAAGCGACCTGATCTTTGATACCCGCCAATCTGATCATAATAAACTCGTCCAGATTGGTTTCAAAGATAGAAATAAACTTCACTCGTTCTAATAAAGGGTGACGTTCGTCCTGTGCCTCCTCAAAAACTCGGCGATTGAACTCAATCCAACTCAACTCTCTATTTATATACAGGTCTGGCTGATCTAATTCATTGGGGGGTGTTTGTTGATTCATCGTCTCTCGTTTATCCTCGCGTTAGCTATTCTTTATAATAATAATGCCTCATTCTAACATTCTATAGTGTAACGATGCAAAAGGGCATTTGGGTTCTAATGGTTTAATGTGGCAACCTCTTCCCAACTCTGGTACAATCTCAAGTTGAGAGAAAGAATAAGGAGAACTGTATCATCATGCCTAATAGCAATAAACCAATGCAAGATGTTGCGCAACCAACACGTGACGAGGCACGCAACTTGCCACGCGTCCACATCTCGACGCATCCTGTTATGGCACATAAGGTGACATCGCTGCGTGACAAGCATACGCAACCACCAGATTTTTATCGTTTGGTCAAGGAGATCGGAGCACTCCTGGCCTATGAAGCAACTGTTTCTTTAGCACTTGAAACATGCGCTATTGAAACGCCGCTTATGCCAACGGAGGGGCAATGTCTCGCGGGCGGTATTGGTATCACACCTATTCTGCGTGCGGGTTTGGGTTTGGCGGAAGGCTTTCGTGAGGTGATTCCCGATGCGCAAATCTGGCACCTTGGGTTGCGACGCGATGAGCGCACATTGCAGGCTATGGAGTATTATAATCGTTTACCACATAAGGTTGACCTGCAAGTATGTTACGCGGTTGACCCAATGCTTGCTACTGGTGGCTCCGCGATTGATGCCATCAATGTTTTGAAGCAGCGTAAGATACCGCGTCTCTCCTATATTGGTATTCTCGCCGCCCCCTATGGTGTGCAAAGACTTTCGCAAGAGCATCCAGATATTGATATCTACATCGCCGCCCTCGATGAGCGGTTGAATGATGTAGGATATATTGTGCCTGGACTGGGTGATGCTGGCGACCGCCAATTCGGAACATTTTGATAATAGAGAGAACACACACTATGTTGCCAATACAACCTGATAAAGAGTCATCTTCCTCAGAAGAAATACAATCATTTTCGCAAGAGGAAGAGACGCCCATAACCACACCGATTGTGGATGAAGGTGTGCCAACTGTAGAGGGACGGCCTACTATTCCAAGTGCTGAGGCAGCATTACCACCAGAGGCACAGGGCGAGGCCAATGGTGGACCATTAGGATGCTGTCTTGGCACCGTTGTGGGACTTCTGCTGACCGCCCTACTCTTGCTGGGTGTCTCTATTCTGCTCTCTAATGGCGGTGTCCTCAACGTCGCAACGGTTCCCGTTATCATTCTAGGCACTATCGCAGGCGGCTACTTTGGCTGGAAAATTGGTAGGCGTGTGTATAAAGAGTACGAACCGCCCGTTGTGAAACGCCACTATCGAGGAACACCTGCTAAAAAGAAGAAACCAAACGTTTTAACGGTTAAATAAGACAAACCCACAAGCGGGGGACCATAGTATGCTCCCACGCTTGTGCTTTTCTCTTATTGAACCTTTCACGCTCATAGAGTGAGTTCGTTCCTACCCTTGCCACGTGACCGCCGTAGACCTGAACTCACCCTTCTCCGGTATCCTGTTCCATTGCAGGTTCTTTGCCCTCACTGCCACATCGCACCATCCTCCACAGAACCCGCACATTTCACGATATGCTTCCCTACATCACCCTCCACTACCACATAGCCCGCATATCTTTTTCCCGTTCTCCTCGATACGTGCCACTCTCCCCTTACTACCTATTCCCCATGTATCGTTCGTGTGCCCCACATCCACTACATAACCACTCCACCTAAATAAAGCACATTATCGTTCTATCACCACCACATCACTTCCACGTATCCTAAAAATAGTGTCTTGACTCATCCACCCACATACCACACCCTCTAGCGTGTCACTCCTCCTCACTTCCACATAACCACCCCTGTGACAACGCTTGTTCTCGCTACTTCTTCCCACCCACTACGTTACTACTCCTGCGAGATTGATTTATTTGTCTTTTTCTTTACTGGTGATACTATATCATGGAGTCATGAAGACGATGTGAATCTGTTTCTGCGCTTTCTGAACAATTATTCATGCTTGTGTACGGAATGGAAATGAATTATATTACAGATTTTTCATCTTCTACCAATCTTGCCCAAATTTCTCTATCCAGAAACGCACTATCAACATAAAGGGCCATAGACTATGCTCCAATCTTGTTTACTTTGTGAAACAGTAGAACTTACCGCTAACACTACATTGCTTGTTCTAAACTCGGCGGCTGATCCATTTGTCGCACTTGCGCAAAAGCAAGTGCGCAAAGGGACCGTCATACTTGCCGAAGACAATATCACCACGCTCAACGCCTACAAACAGGCGGCGAATGTGCGACATGCCGCCTTTCATGACTACATCTTACACTCTTCTGAGATGCCTGTAGATGTTGCTGTTATGAACCTGCTCTATCAGCCTAGTAAAGCGTGGATACTTTACGGGCTACAGGTCGCCGCCCATGCACTCAAAGCAGGAGGGAAATTGTACGTGACGGGTGCTAAAGATCGCGGTATCCTCTCCATCGGCAAACACATGGAAGAACTCTTTGGCAATGTCGAGACACTCACCATCAGCAAAGGTCATCGCGTCCTGTCCTCCGTAGGGACCGATTTATCGCGTCCTTCGTTCGATATCGATAAGGCACGAGGACGCGATAAATCGGTCCCTACGGTGTTCGCGGACAGTAAGCTAGATGAGGGAACGCGTCTTTTGCTAGAGACGATGGAGGTACGTGTCACCGATGAGGCGTTGGATATTGGCTGTGGTGCTGGCTTTATTGGCTTGCATATGGCAAGACTTGCAAGCCGAGGACGTGTCATGATGGTTGATGCGAGTCTCGCGGCAGTTGCAGTTTCACAACAGGCTGTTATGGAAAGTGGCTTGCGCAATGTACAGGTGGTACCAAGCGATGGTGTGCAAGCGGTACAAACGCAACGCTTCGATCTTGTCGCGACGAATCCGCCCTTTCATCAAGGCGGACTGCAAACCACAGACATCGCGGAGAGTTTTATACGTGGTGCGGCGCAGGTGCTACGCCCACAGGGACACTTCTATCTCGTGGCTAACCGCTTCCTGAAGTACGAATACACGCTCAAGACCCATTTTCAGCAAGTCGAGGAGGTCGGCGGCAATACACGGTTTAAGGTGTTGCGTGCATGGGAGCCAAATAGAATATAGAAAATAGCTCGACAATATACTCCTTTTATGCTACACTGTTTGAGAATAAGTAGTAAGGGGTATAATCGACATGGTAGATAACGCGTTTCCATTTTCAAAATATAGAGCTAGCCAAACTTTCGGCAGATGACTTGAGACAAACAAATCTGCTCGGCATACTACCACTAATGATTTTGACAAAAGACGGTGCAACACATGAAAAAGCAGAGGAAATCATAACGAAGCTTGAATCTGCCGAACAAACAGATATATTACAGGTTGCGTATACATTATTTACGCTCGTTCTCAAAAAAGACGATCAGCGATGGCTTATAAGGAGGTTGCAGTCTATGCTTGAACCATTCAAAGAAACAGAATTCTATCAAGAGATGACAAAGTTCGCTCGTGAAGAAGGACGCGAGGAAGGACGCGAGGAAGCTCTGAGATCGATTGAGGAAGCTCTGAGATCGATTGAGGAAGAGCGTCAAAAAAGGCTACAGGATAATCGACAAAACCTGATTAACCTTGTGCAAAAGTTCTTTCCAAGCCTTGTTCTTCTTGCCAGGAAGCAGGCAGAAAGTGTTACAGAACCGTTTGTCTTGCAAGAAATGATTACAAAAATGTTCTCAGCGCAGACGCTCGAAGAAGCTGTTCAGTATCTTGTTGAAGTGCCTGATGCGGCAGAAAAACACGACTAGGACAAAGCGCGTTTCACCGAAACAGTTCCGTCACAGAGCGTCCATCATGTATCCTGCTGATGGCTCCAGCGAAGAGTTCCGCGACAGAGAGCACGGTCATATTGGGCAACTGCTTGTCTTCGGGGAGTGGAATTGAGTTGGTGATGACAATTTCTTTGATGTGCGCATTACTCAGCCGCTCAATTGCAGGTCCTGAAAGAACACCATGTGTGGCACAGATATAAATATCTCTTGCACCTTGTTCGCGCACAACACGCGCTGCTTGCGTGATTGAACCGGCAGTATCTATCTCATCATCAACAATAATGGCGTGTCGCCCACTGACATTGCCGATAATGCCCATGACCTCTGTCTGTCCCTTGTTGCCCAGACGCCGTTTTTCTACGATGGCAAGCGGAGCCTGTAGCCGATCAGCGAGTTGCCGCGCTTTTTTGGCGAACCCTTCATCGGCTGAGACAACGGTAAAATCGTCCAGTTCTTTCTCGACAAAATAACGTGAAAGTAGCAGTTGCGCGGTCAGTTCGTCAACTGGAATATTGAAGAAGCCTTGAATCTGACCTGCATGCATATCCATTGTCAGTACGCGATGCGCACCCGCGACGGTGATACAATCGGCGATGAGACGAGCGGTGATAGGGACGCGTGGCTGATCCTTTTTATCGGTACGACCATAGGCGTAATAGGGAATGACAGCAGTGATACGCGACGCGGAGGCTCGCTTGAGTGCGTCAATCATGATGAGCAATTCCATGATCGAGCGGTTAACGGGAGTGCTAAAGGATTGGATTACAAAAACATCGCGTTCACGCACATTATCATTGATTTTCACGAATATATTTTCGTTGCTAAATTGAAAAACGTCTGCATTTCCCAATGGAATATGCAGATGCTTACAGATGGCTGCTGCTAATTGTCGATTCGCATTTCCGCTAAAAACGCTCAAGTCTTCCAAGTCGCACCTCCTCGTTAACAAAAGTATATCATACGACGAAAAAACATGTATGAGTATTTGTTCGCGCATGCGCGAACAAATACTCATACATGTTTTTTCGTCGTATTACTATTTAGTTTACAACCCTTCGTCTAAAGGTTTGAATGCCGATAGCAGAAAAGACAATGATGGTCACGCTGAGACCAAGGAAAACCCAACCAAGCCACAATGTCGGAAGAACTTGTCCATGAAAATGGGGTACCATCGCGTAACGTAAACCCTCGGATGCATATGTGAGTGGGTTAAACAGCGTCACAATTTGGAACCAGCGTAGTACGCCAAGTGTTCCCCATGGATACTGCACACAGCCTGTAAACAGAAGCGGTGTCAGGATGAGCGCGAACATTAAACCAATTTGTTCAGGACGCACGAGCGTTCCAATCGTCATACCGAGTGCCGCACCCGCGAAGGCTGCCAGGATCATCACAATGACAATAACGCCTATCGCGTCGGCACGTACCTGGAACTCACTACCCAGAATAAGGTAGGCGAGCGGAAAGATAACTGTTCCTGCGACTAAACCACGCATAGCGGCGAAAATGACTTTTTCGATGGCGACAAGGCTCACGGGAAGTGGTGCCAACAAACGGTCGTCAATCTCGCGTGCGAAGCCGAGATCGAGGACGAGTGGTAAAGCCACGCCTTGAATAGCTGTCGTAATCACCGTCAATGCGACAATGCCGGGTAGCAACAACGCGCCAAAGCCCTGTCGCGCGATACCAATCGCGGGCAACACTGTACCGAAAATGAATAGAAAGAATAACGGTTGTAGCAGAACTTGTAGCAAGAATGGAATAAAATCGCGCAACGTCACGGAGATATCACGACGGAGAATAGCCCAGAACGCGGCTGCTGCTATCGAGAAACGTCCCTCACGGCGTGTGACCTGTGAGACAGGTACTGACGCGGGTGTTGTTTGTATGGGTGTTGTGGTACTCATGGTTAGCGCAAATTCCTTCCAGTGAGATGAATGAACACGTCTTCGAGACTTGGTTTGACGACGCGCAGATCACGCAACTCTGCGCCTATTTGACTGATAGCCTGTGTCGCGCCCACTACCAGTTCGTTCGCATCGTCGGCATAGAGTCGATAGAGATTGACATCGTGTTCGGCTCCATCGCCTTTCCCCACGACCTCTTCGACATTCGTAGCATCAGTCATTTCACGTAACGCATTCAGAATATAACTTTTTGGTTGTCCGTCGGTAGGTGTAGAACCGTCGGAGGTCACACGTTCCGGCACACGTACACGCAGTTCGAGCCGCGTCCCACCAGGAACAATTTTCTTGAGTTCGGCTGGTGTATCTAGCACAAGCACGCGTCCGTGATCCATGATGGCGATGCGTTCACACAACTGATCGGCCTCATCCATATCATGGGTCGTGAGCAGAACAGTGACGCCCTGTGCATTGAGTGAACGAATACGGTCCCACAGGAAGAGGCGCGATTGTGGATCAAGACTATTTGTTGGTTCGTCCAATACAAGTACATCCGGCGAGTGCATCAAGGCGCGTGCAAGCATCAAGCGTTGTGCCATACCACCTGAGTAGCGGCGCACAACGTCTTTGCCGCGATCCCCTAAACCAAGTTCGTTTAATAGTTCATCGGCGCGTGCCTCACGTTGCGCTTTGGGAACGCCGTGATACATCGCATGAAATGTCAAAATCTCGCGTGCTCGCAGACTGCGGTCCAGGTTGCTCTGCTGGGGCACAACCGCGATCCGTTGCTTGACGCTCATAGGGTCCGCCGCCACATCAATGTCCATAATTCGTGCTTTACCATCCGATGGCACGACGCTTGTTGTCAGCACACCAATTGTGGTTGTCTTCCCGGCACCATTTGGCCCAAGCAAACCAAATATCTCGCCGCGCTTGACGGCAAAGGAGATATCATCAACGGCATTCACCTTGGCAGTAGGATACTTTTTTATGAGGTGCTCTACCTCGATAGCATAGGTAGAAGTGTTCTGTATCGCCATGTTATTCCTCGCTCACATTGTTAAAGACTATACGCTCTTTATTATATTTCATATTTCTTTTCAAGGATGATTATTCGGCAGAGAAAGGGTAATAAACCAATACAGGATGTTG
>CAXTWV010000091.1:13702-15813 GCA_964248005.1 uncultured Ktedonobacteraceae bacterium
CGTTTGCGTGTTGGAGCAATACTGCCTACCCTGATAGTGATTTCCCGAAAGCCGCTTTCCTTTGCCTCTTCCATCTCAACAAAACGGCGCAGAGCTTGTACGATGGTGGCAGAGAGATTGCCGCCAGCAAGTTCTTGTGCTCGTTCAAACGTTGGTATATCCGCGTCCGCAACATAAATGGTTTTGTTTGGCATTGCCGAATGTTCCTCCTGATAAAGCATAAATTTCTCCTTCTTGTAAAGGTAGGTATAATACCATGTTTGGCATTTTCTAAAGAAAGTATAATATACGTATACGTATATTACAAGAGGAAATGGAGTATCGACGGATGCCCACAAGAGATAATTTGACCAACACCACGCTTTCCACTACAATAGAAAAGGTTAACCAATCTTATTTCAATTGTTAACCCTTATACTTGCTAAAAAGACATACAATATGTTGCAGGAGGATTATGCAAATTCGTAAAGCTGTGTTGCCTATTGCTGGCTTAGGAACACGTGTGCTACCAGCCAGCAAGGTTACGCCCAAAGAGATGTTGCCTCTCGTCGATAAGCCCGTCGTACAATATCTGGTTGAAGAAGCGGTTGCCGCAGGAATTGAAGAAATTATTCTCGTGGTGAGCCGAAGCAAGGGTAGTATTGAAGATCATTTTGATAGTTTCCCCGAATTAGAGCATATTCTTGAACGCAAGGGGAAACACCAGGCACTCGAAGAGTTGCGTCGTACACAGACAATGGCCTCATATGTGTCCGTTCGCCAAATGGCACCGCTTGGTCTGGGTCATGCTATTCTCTGTGCTAAAGACCTTGTGGGCGATGAGCCATTTCTTGTCATGCTTGGTGATGAACTTGTTGCGCCAGAAACTCCCTGCTTTCAACAGATGATAGAGGTGTATGAGCAATATCACGGCTCTGTTCTTTCGCTTTTCACCTCCCCACCTGATCAAATATCTGCCTATGGTATCGTCGCGTTACAAGATATTACACCAGAGGTAGTGAGGGTGACACACCTTGTCGAAAAGCCATCGGTAGAGAAAGCACCATCCGATCAGGCTGTTGCTGGACGCTATCTGCTCACGCCGGATATCTTCGAGAAGTTAGAGCGCACACCACCAAGCAAGCGCGGCGAGATCGAGATCACCGATGCGTTGGCAATGCAGGCGGAAGAGGGACGTTGTTTCGGTCTCCGTTTCGCTGGTGAACGCTATGATACAGGCACGCCATTTGGTCTGCTCACCACAAACATCGCTTACGCTCTCAAACGTCCAGAGATGGCACCCGCTTTGCGCGAGTATATGCGCCAAGCATTAGACGCGAAATAAATGTAGGGGTCTAATTCATTACACCCTGTTGGCATTCCACGATGCTTGAGGACATGTAGAAGCGTTTCGGCATACCCTAACATTATCTGGTGCCAACAGGGTGTAATGAATTAGACCCCTACAGAGGTTTTTTCTGCATTTCATTTATATTCAAACGAGGGAACATAGACGTGATAGACGCTGTTGCTACAATTCATTATTACAATTTCTTTTTGATTTTCACGGCCTCGGTGGTCGCGGGTATCTGGGGACTCATCCTGTACTTCAGGAAGCTTGCCGCGAACAGGCCATGGTACATTTCGCTCTTCGTGACTGCAATCTTAGGTGGTATTCAGGGTCTGTTAGGAGTGTCGCTCGTGTTACTCGGACAGAAACCAGGGGGCGGCGAGGGACTATATTGGCTCCATTATGTCTATGGTGGTATCGTGGTCTTCGCGCTTCCAGTCGCGCTTACCTATACGACAAACGGCAAGAATAGGCGGCTCGATATCCTGATTTACAGTATTGCCGTACTTGTGCTTGCCGCCGCAAGTGTGCGTGGCTTTGTGACTGGCCCTGCGCCATTACATTGATGCTACCTCTAGTTATTGCCACTAATGATGGCAGATAAACACTCATTTATGCTCAATTTTACGTATGGAAAGAGTCGTAAGACGGCTAAAGGCTGTGTCAATAGGTATTTTATGCTACTTCTGCACATTTATCCACCTAGTTATCCACATTCAATGTGGATAACTAGGTGGATAACCGCATGTGATTGTTCACATTTATCAGGATGTTTTATCTC
>CAXTWV010000092.1:0-15754 GCA_964248005.1 uncultured Ktedonobacteraceae bacterium
TCCACCCTTAAGATTAGCATTGCTCTTCATCCGAGGAGTGCCTGCCCTGCTCTATCGCCCGCTTGTTGGAGGTCGTCGTTCAATCGTCGCGGGATTGCTGCAAGCAACATCACTCTCGTTTATCGTTGCGGCTTCACAGATCGGTCTGGAATTGCATTTGATTACGACAGCAACTGGCGCGGCACTTGTTGCGGCTGGGCTTTTATCAGTACTTATCTTTCCCATCATTGCGCTCACGCTCTTGCGCCAGGATAAGAGTGAAACGAGTTTTGAAGAGAATAAGAGTAGAGTGTAACATCTTCGTGAAAGCCAGCTTTCTTGTCAAGCAGCAACTAATTGCAGAATGTCCCATGCAATAGCCCCTGGCTATGCATCATATTTTATTTTCATCTATCACATCTCTTAATGTCCCTTCTAACGCCATATTCACTAGTTTAACGATGCATCCGCAACTGCTCCATCTTCTGTATTTCGACGAGTGGTTGACGAATAGTTGTTAATTAATGGTGGTGCCATCTGTTACGACAAACCTCTCTCGCTTAGTAGCCCAGTGCTCCAGGAGCCGCAGGGCGTGCAACTTCAGCATTATCGGTAATCAATGCTTCGGTTGTGAGAATCATAGCAGCAATACTTGTGGCATTCTGTAAGGCGGAGCGCGTCACTTTTGCCGGGTCGATGATGCCGGATGTTACCATATCAACATAGCTATCTGTGAGGACGTTGTAGCCAACACTCTTGTTGTTGCCCTGCTCCTTCTGGGCGCGACGCACACCCGCAACAACTACCGAACCATCCTTCCCACCATTCGCAGCAATTTGGCGCAAGGGTTCCTCAAGCGCACGACGGAGAATGTTTACACCAGTAGCCGCGTCACCCACAAGATGGAGTGTATCGAGAGCTTCGATAGCATTGATCAGTGCTACGCCACCACCAGGGACAACGCCCTCTTCAATACCAGCACGAGTAGCCGAAAGCGCATCTTCAACTCGCGTCTTACGATACTTCATCTCAACTTCTGTCCCTGCCCCAACCTTGATCAGTGCGACACCACCGGATAATTTTGCCAGACGCTCCTGGAATTTTTCACGGTCATAGTCACTGGTGGTTTCCTCAATCTGTGCTTTAACCTGGTGAACACGAGACTTGATTTCCTCTGGATTCCCGTGTCCTTCGACAATGGTTGTATCCTCCTTGTGCGATACTACAAGACGAGCGGTACCTAGCTGAGCCAGAGTCGTGCCTTCCAGGTAATACCCAAGCTCTTCGCTGATAACCTCTCCGCCTGTGAGGATTGCGATATCGCGTAACATCTCTTTACGACGATCACCAAACCCAGGAGCTTTCACCGCCAGTACGTTGAGGATACCACGCATTTTGTTGACAACCAGAGCCGCCAGAGCTTCGCCATCAACATCTTCGGCGATAATCACGAGGTCACGGCGTCCCTCTTGTGTCATCTTTTCCAATACAGGTAGGATATCTTGAACCGCGCTTATCTTTTTGTCGGTGATAAGGATATACGGCTCTTCTATAGAAGCTTCCATTTTCTCTACATTGGAGACGAAATAGGGCGAGATATATCCTCTATCGATTTGCATACCCTCGACATATTCTGTCTCGAAGTTGATCCCGCGTGACTCCTCAACAGTGATAACGCCATCTTTCCCAATCCTATTCATCACTTCCGCGATCAGGTTGCCAATCATCTCGTCCGCGGCGGAAATAGACGCAATTTGGGCAATCTCTTTTTTGTCTTCTACAGGGATTGCGGATGCGAGAATATGTCTGACGACGGCTTCGGTTCCCCTGTCAATCCCTTGCTTGAGTTGCATCGGGTTGGCACCTGCCGCCAAGTTTTTCAGACCCTCTGTTACAATGGCCTGCGCCAAAACTGTTGCAGTCGTCGTGCCATCGCCCGCACTATCATTGGTCCTCGTCGCGGCCTCCTTGAGAAGTTGCGCTCCCATATTCTCAAAAGGCTTTTGAAGATTAATCTCTTTCGCCACGGTCACACCATCATGGGTTACAGTAGGTGAGCCAACCCTCTTGTCTAACGCAACATTACGCCCTTTGGGTCCTAGTGTCGTTTTAACCGCACCTGCTAAGATGTCTATTCCTCTTTTTAAGGCACGCCGCGCCTCTTCGTCAAACAGCAGTTCCTTTGGCATCGCTGTATGTTTCCCTTCATTCTTGTCCGTAGATACGACCAATATTCAATAATTGAGTGATAGGGACGCGATCAATCGGGTCCCCTACCACTTAACGGGTGCCGTCCAGCGCACCAATTTCTGTAGGATCAGGAAGGTCAGGGGGTGAGTCGGTAATCAGTGTATCAGTGGTGAGCAATAAGCCTGCGATACTGACTGCGTTCTGTAAAGCTGAACGTGTTACCTTTAAGGGATCGATAATGCCAGCCTTGAACATATCAAGATACTGCCCGCTCACCACATCAAACCCGTATTCAAGAGGGTGATTGCATACATCAGCAGCGATTACTGCACTTTCATAACCTGCATTGCGTACAATTTGACGCAAAGGTTCTTCCACAGCACGACGGAGAATATTCACTCCTATTATTTCTTCAGGCGTGTGCGTTTTAACGGTATCGAGAGCAAAACAAGCTCTTACAAGAGCGGTTCCACCGCCGACAACAACGCCTTCCTCAATAGCAGAACGTGTGGCAGAAAGAGCGTCCTCTATACGATGCTTTTTTTCCTTCAGCTCAACTTCTGAGGCAGCACCCACTTTAATGACGCCAACACCACCCGCCAATTTTGACATGCGCTCTCGGAGTTTCTCACGATCATACTCACTGCCAGCTTCGGCAAGTTGCACACGAAGTTCACGTAAACGCCCCTGGATGGCCTCCTGGCTTCCGTTTCCGTCTACAATCGTGGTGGCATTCACTGTTGAGGTTACTGTACGAGCACTGCCAAGATCATCGAGACCAGCCTGCTCTAGTTTAAGCCCCGCTTGCTCGGTAATGACTCTGCCTCCCGTCATAATCGCAATATCTTCTAACATCGCGACACGACGCTCGCCAAAACTTGGTGCTCGTATCGCCAGGACATGAAAAATGCCACGCGCCTTATTGATAATCAAAGTAGAGAGTGCTTCTCCCTCAAGTTCCTCAGCAACTATTACCAGTTCCTTGCGACCAGCATCCATGAGCTTTTCTAAAAGCGGAAGGAGGTCCATGATACGCGTGATTTTTTTGTCTGTAATGAGAATAGGAGGATTTGATAGAAGAGCTTCCATACGTACAGGATTGTTCGTCATGTATGGTGAAATGTAGCCACGGTCAAGCTGCATGCCCTTGATATACTCAACCTCTGTGAGCAAGCCCCGGCCGTCTTCAATGGTAATAATGCCATCTTTCCCAACATGGTCCATCACGTCGGCAATCAACTCACCCACATCGGGATCGGCAGCAGAGAGTGTGGCGACCTGGGCAATCTCTTCTCGCGTCTCAACGGCTCTACTCATAGCCTTCAATTCTTCAACAAGGGCGAGAGAGCCTCGGTTCAAACCATTTAGCAAAAGCATAGGATTTGCCCCTGCTACGACATTCTTCAATCCCTCGTTGAGTATGGCCTGCACAAGAATTGTTGCGGTGGTCGTTCCATCACCAGCTACATCGTTCGTTTTGATCGCTGCTTCTTTGAGCAATTGAATGCCCATATTAGCAAAAGGGTCTTCGAGGTCCATGTCACGTGCGATAGTAACACCATCATTGATAATGCTTGGCACGCCAAAATGCTTATCGAGTACGACATTGCGTCCTTTTGGGCCAATTGTCACTCTGACAGCATTCGCCAACGTATCGACACCTTTTTTCATGGAATATCTCGCCTTTGAGGTAAACTGAAGTCGCTTCGCCATGAACGTGTACTCCCTTTTTGCTCTCCCATAATCATTCTTTGTTCGCGACAAATGGTAGGGACCGATTTATCGCTTCCTCTTGGCAAGAGATGCCAGCAGGACGCGATAAATCGGTCCCTACATGCTTATACTAGGCAGGAACGAGAACACCACGCCCACGTAGCTTACCACTATCTAAATCATGGATAGCGTCGAGTGTAGCGTCGAGCGGGTAGATTGCGGTATGCAACGCGACCTTGCCTTGCGCGGTGAGAGTCATGAGTTCGACAAGGTCGTTGTAGGTGCCAACGAGGTTGCCGATAAAGTTTATCTCGGCTGAGATGATGTCAATAGTGGGAACATTCAGGTTGCCTCCATAGCCAATGATGAAATGCGAGCCGGCCTGTTGCAACATCTGCACCGCTTCTTGTTGCGCTCCACTTTCGCCCACGAAGTCAACAACCGCCTCAGCTCCCTTACCATCCGTGAGTTCCTTGACCTTAGCTACCTGTGTCCCATCGGCAATGACCATGTGGTCAGCCCCCCACTGCCGTGTTAGTTCGAGGGCTGCCGGAGACTTGTCAACCACGATAATCTCGGCGGGCGTAAGGGCTTTGAGGCATTGAATCCCAATGTGACCTAGACCACCTGCGCCAATTACAACCACCTTTGTCCCTGGATATAGCAAAGGCATCGACTTCTTCACCGCGTGATAAGCCGTTAGTCCTGCATCGGCAAGGGCTGCGATATCCTTTGGAGCGAGGCTTGGGTCCAGTTTGACAACAGCACGTGCAGTCGTCTTAAGAAAATTTGCCATGCCCCCATCGACCGAAATACCGGGGAAGGTCGAGTTGATACAATGCATATCGTTTCCCGAACGACAAGCACGACATAGACCACACGTCACAAGCGGATGCACGATCACGGTATCACCGACGGCGACGTTGCTCACAGCAGAGCCAATTTCCTGCACCCAGCCCGCGTTCTCGTGGCCTAATGTATAGGGGAGTGTGACACCGGACTTCTCAATCCACTGTCCTTCAATGATATGTAGGTCGGTACGGCAGAGGCCAGCACCGCCAATACGCACAATGACATCAAGTGGACCAGTAATCTTCGGCTCGTCTACCTCTTCTATCTTGGGCAACTCCTGGTAGTGATGCAAACGAACGGCTTTCATGAAACAATCTCCTCTCGTTTTACATGAACTCTTCTATTGGGAAATCTTCCGCGCCGACGAAGTGTGAGCCGGGTAAGCCCCATGTGCGGAAAAAATCTCCTGTTGTGCGGCATAACGCAATATTGGCATCGCCTCCTGCTCGAATCAACGCTCTGCTACGTTTTCTCGCTCGTAGGACGCTAGCGGCAGTTGCTGGTGAACCATCATGTTGCGCAATGAGTGGAGCATCGAGACTCACAGGATAGCCAGCAGCACGACGTTCTTCCAGCGCGGCAAGCAGTGCCTGACGTGTGGAATACGTCAAAAACGTCACGCGCTCACTCTGTTTGCCACGGCGAGGGGTGTATTGGACAGCCAGGGGATCGGCTTCAACATCAGCGATAAGACGCCCTTCACTATCGAGCGAACCTACATTCCCAACACGTAATCGTAAGAGTTCAGCAAGATTTAGACCGCTGCCGATCAGAGCCAGAAGGATGAGCCGCTCTGGTCCTACATGCGTCGGGCTGGGTAACGCAACAGGGGAGGTAATCGCAGGGAGTGGTCGCCAGGATACATTCACACCATTGACACGAAACCAGATTTTCGCTCCCATTGCAAGGGCGGAAACTTGACTATCAGTATAAGGTGTAAGGGCGGTGGCGAAGGTGAGTAGTGCTTGTTCCGCCACTGCGGAGTCGGCACGTGCTTGTTCAAGGAGTGCTTCAAGATCGTGATGTCCTGTGATAGCACGAAAACGCTCAAGGCTCGCGACTGAGGTACGCGTCCATGATTGTTCACGGCAACGGTGCAACAGGATATCCGCCATCCGGCGGACAGAAGGGAAGGCGAGTAACTCGCCCTCCCTGCGATCATGAAGCACAATAGTTGCGCTTCGCGTCTTCATGCATTCCCTCTCGCATTGATATGCTCTTGGATTTTGTCACGCAGAAAGTGATCGCGGAGCACAACCTGACATGACGTAACGCCTGGAATAGCTTCAACACGTCGCCGAATCTCTTGCCCGATACTGGTGGCGAATTTGGTGGGACAGAGGGGACTAGTCAAGTGAAATTGGACTGTCACCTGACCATCTTCAATCTGCACCTCATCAAGAAGGCCCAGTTCGGAAAGCGAGCGGCGGATTTCGGGGTCTCGTGTTGAGCCAGCTGCTTTGCGCACTGCTTCAACATCTATGCTCATCGAGACACCGTTCCTGCTACACCTGTATCGACTGCTGCCGCTGCTTGCCCTGCTTCTGACGAGGCATATGCGCGTTTCCGCTGAGCAATCTCGTCATTCTCAAACGCCTTCGCTTTACTCGCAGGATCAATACCGTAGAGACGAGTGATATTGCCACCAATGATCTTTTGCTTCATCTCCATCGTCAGGTCAACGCCGTACTCAGCCTTGAGGTCCTCTGGTAACTCAAAGGCCATAAACTCATCAAGCTGCCAGTGAGGATACCAGATAGGGAAGTCTGTACCATAGATGATACGGTCTGGTCCAATCCAGAACAGCAAGTTCGCCATGATCTCAGCGAAATAGCGAGGACGGTTATGAATGAAGGCCAGTGCAACCGCAAGTGAGCCATAGACATTTGGGCAACGTGTCGCGATCCAGCAGAAATCATCAAGGCGAGGCAGACCAACATGGTCAATAATGAAGTTCAGTTCGGGGTAAAGCCATGCAGGTTCGTCAATATCGCGCACATCAAACTTTTGCAGCGAGAGCGGCTCAACGGCGGGACCTTTGTGAAAGTGCATATTCTTGATGCCCAGTTCGATACACTTCTCGTAGAGGGGGAAGACAGCTGGATCATTCGCGCTCCAACCGCGTGATTGACCGCGCCACTCAGCAGTATACCATTTGAAGCCCCGCATGCCGTGTTCCTTGACCTGGCGCTCCACCTCTTGAACCGCATTGGGCATACGCGGATCGACTCCACCAAGGGGGATAATGCGCTCAGGAGCACGCTTCACCATCTCGGCATTGCGACCAGCGTTAGTAAAGCCCGTATGGTAAAAGTCCATCAGCACTTGCGTCGAGAGGATGGTCATGTCGGCATCGCCTTTGACAAACATCTCTTCGAGATACCAATCGGGATCAACCTTGCGAAACTGCTTCTCGTAATCCATTGTCCACTTTTTGTCTGGTGGGTTGAAGCCTGTTTGAAAGGCATAAAAGGTTTCGATGAAGGCATCGCCAAAGCGATTCTTACAGTTCTCTTTACTGGCATCCCAGAAGCCAGTATGGGCATCCATCACGAATGAGCCGTTCTTCATTGACCGTTCCTTTCCTTAAGCGTGCGTTGGGTCGAAGCCGAGATATTCGGCGGCATCTTCAGGATTAGCAAACAGAAGTACCTTGTTGTCAAGACGTACCTGTCGCCCATAGTGCGTTGATGTCTCGATCTCAAAATCGTAGACGCCGTACTCGTCTCGCTCCCTGCCAAGGGCGTCAGCGATTTCGTCCATATCGAATTCGAGCATTTTCTCTCCATCGATACGCACAATTGCAGGAAACCTTGTGATCGTCACACCGGGCTTTTTGCTCATAACTTTGGCAATAGTGTTGCCTTCAACACTTGCGCTCATCGTGACACCGCAACGATTTGTCGAAGTGTTATTCGGCGTGTAGTCTGGAGATGTGGGGGCAGTTTGACTCACAGGGAGACCTCCTTTGGCAACTGTATGTCGAGTTGTACTAAGATGTCGTTGAAGCGAGCCTTCGCACGCTCATATGCCTCTTCAAAGCGAAGCACTTTTATTCGCGGCTGCGACCAGATCGGTTGCAGGAGGCGAGCAGCTTTAACACTGTAAGGAACCCAATGCGCAAGCCAGCTTTGTAGGACTTGCTTATTCTCTTCCCCATATTGGCTGTCACTTGTAAGCATCTTGAACAATTCCAGCGTCCATTCCAGGTTACGCTGATAGTCGTACTCCGCGACACCGATGAAAGTAGGCGTCACAAAGTCACCATGTGGGGCTGCAAACTGCATCACAAATTGACTACGGAAGAGTTCTTCACACAATGGCTCATAGACAAGGTTGGCGGCAAAAATCTGTTCAGACCAATCTCGTGTTGCCGTGAGACGTTCCACGTTCTCGCGCACACCTTGCCAGGATGGGTCATTCATCCAGGTCTCTTTGTGAGCTGACTGATCAAAACCAGGAATCTGTTCAGCGACTTCCATGTTGTAGATCGCCATCTCTTGACCAGAACGCAGCTTATCCATGGAGTTCACCGTGATAGCGGTATTGATCATGTTGGTCATACCATCACGTTGAGCCTGCACAAAAACCTGCATACCAAGCCCATATTCGGCGTGCATCAACGCGCCAACGTGTGATGCAACGATCTTCGCCCAACCAGGGTCCCAGTTGGCAAAAGAGCCTTCTGCCTTCGCATTGGCAATGTTTTGCTGAATTTGACGAACAGTATTGCCTTCACGAACGTAAAAACTGCGGTTCCATTGCTCATGCGGATCGCGAAATACATGCCAATCGGATGATTTCAGTTTTGTCCATGTTGGGCTAAAGCCCGCAGTTCCATCCGCGAAGGAGATGATCCAGTCTTGCAAAAGATGGCGTTTTGGATCAGGCTGAACATCGACCGTCACATCCTCATACACGCTTTGATTCTTCTTTTTGGGCGTGTAGTAACTGAAACTACGACTTTCTGAACCCGCGAATGTAGCTGCTCCTGCCTGGGCGTTTGTCACAAAGATGGGGTATCCCATGCTTGAGTTATTTGTCACATTTGACGCTGGCTCTTGCGTTGCTTCTGTTCCATTTGTCTTGGTGCCAGAATTTGTACTATCCATGTACATCCTCCATTTCATTGCACATTGTACGAGTCCGATGGATCGCGCCTCGTTACGCGCTACCTGTGGGTGTGAACTTGTCGAAGAAGATGCGATCCTCGCTGATACCCTTGCGGGCAAGCATGGGAAGGGCGACGTCGATCATTGGGCCTGGACCGCAAAGATAAATTTGCAACGTCCTATGTCCTGTGGGAATCGCACGCTCCACAACATCCGTGACAAACCCTTTTTCGCCTTCCCAGATATCTTCAGGAGCTAAAGCTGAGAGTACCGGCACGAAAGTGAAGTTAGGGAGACGCTGAGCTATCTCTTGCATCTGCTCCAGGTAAAAAAGGTCTTGAGAGGTCCGCGCTCCATAGTAGTAGGTTGCTTTGCGTTTGATGCCACGCTCCGCCATATCACTAAGCAATGACCAGATGGGTGCCATCCCAGACCCGCCTCCGATACAGATAATCTCGCTCTGTACCTGTTCGCGCAATCTGAAGACACCATATGGTCCTTTCACCTCCAATTTCTGACCAATAGTCAGGCTCTCCAACAAGCTTGAAAAGCGACCACCAGGGAAAATCTTGATCATGAACTCAAGATGGTCATTACTAGTAGGAGTATTCGACATCGAGTAGGATCGATACTCGTCGGTTCCTGGAATACGGATATCGGCGTATTGTCCTGCCTTGAACTCCATACGTTCGGAGTCGTCGAGTTTGAGCACCAGGCGTCGAATGTCATGTGTCAATGTTTCGATTTCCGCAACAGTGGCCGACAGTTCGCGTACTTTGACACCACTTTGAATAAGTTCGGCATCAAAGTTAATCAGTTCAATGTCGAGATCGCTATCAGGCATACAACGACAAAGCAGAACATAGCCCTCTTCGCTTTCAAACTCTGGCAAAGCAAAGGTGGAATACTTTTTCATCGTCATATCGCCATCAAGGAGAAATGACTTACACGCTGCACACTGACCCTCTTTGCATCCGTGCATCAGCAGCACGCCCTGGCGAAATGCCGCATCGAGCACCGTCTCGCGTTCGTTGACTTCTATCTCAATATTGACGGGTTCAAATCGTACTTTGTATGTCGCCATACGTGTTGCTCCTCGCGCATTGGGCGCGGGGCACAATTTCTTGTGCCCCTCTTCACTTTTCGTGCCATGTAGCGTACAATCCCTTGTACACTACATGCCATGCGTTATGAGGCTACTTGATCACAAAACCCTTTTTGTACTCCGCCATATGCGCGTCACGCTGCTCAGGGGTCATTTGGTTCAGTAAGACATTTGGACTCTGAATTTGAATACCCTTGACTTTTTCAGTGGTCCACATGTACTTGTCGTCGAAGATGATGTGTGGCTGTGCGACAAGCGTCTTGCCATCTTCACGAATAGACCCTTGATCCTTCAACACGTCAACGAGATCCCAACCATGATACATGGTTTCCCATTCACGCTTGCCAGTTAAGCGGCCCATCGAAGGTGTTGGACGACCCTCATAGGTATCGCGGAAGGCAACCGTATCGGTCCAGTGACATGTCTTGGAACAGTAGGTGCGAACTTGTCCATCGACGGTATCCATAATGGTATCTTCACGGATGAGACATGGCACCATACAGGTCCAGCAACGATGTGGATACACGTAACCCGTATCTTCAAAAGCAATCGGCTTGTGACCGTTAGGCTTGGCGAGACGGTTGTAGTGTTCCCACCACTTGCCGTACTCGTTGTACCACCCTGGATACTTGAACTCGAACCACTCGAAGTCCTCTTCGGTCATACCGTCGATACGCCAGAAGTTTGCGAACCAGCCGGTAGCGAAGAACTGCGCCACCTTGTGGACATAGCCCTTCTTCGAGATGCGGTCCCATGCCTCTTCAATATCGTCATGGTGAATCTTCAGACCATACTTCTCCAGTGGCACGAGGTAACTGCGGTAGTAGTCGTCATAAATCCAACGACGCCACATCTCGGCGTAACTTTCACGCTCCTTACGACGGTCCTTTGTGCCATACTCGATGAAGGTACCGATGGCGGCATCAACGAGTGCATGGTTGTTCCAGAAGGCATGGCGAATGTCACGCTCGATGAGTGGATGATTGTCGGGGTCAGCGAGTGCCATGAGCAGGGTAGCGTAGCCATTACTGATGTGGCGCGACTCGTCGGACTGGACTGAGAGGAACACTGTCGGCAAGAGATAGTCACCATTCGCGGCGGCTTCTGATGGCATAGCCACAAACAGCGTATTCGTGAACGCGGTCTCAGCGATAACCTGCAAATAGATATTTGCAGCCGTGATTGCATCGCCAGTGATGAAGCCTTCACCAAATTGGCGACCGATTGTGCCTGCATAACACTTGGCGAAGGATTTTTCCGTCGTATCAAAGCCAGCAGGATCAATATAGTTCTTCATGTAGTAGCGCTTGAGGTTCATCTGGATTGTTGAGTGGCGAACCTCGTCGATCATTTGCAAGACGAGACCATTGTGCAGTTCTGGGTTAGGAACAGTCGAAGTGAGCAGAGGCATAGCACGGGCAGCAGCAATCTCAGGCCATGGGCTAATGCCCAGGAAAATCTTCATCCATTCCATCCAACGTGGCTGAGTCTGACGAAACATATTTCCGCGCAATGCTCCATCCATCGCACCAAACACGCGGTCGTCTTTTTCCTCTTGCATCGGGAAGTAGGACTGCAATACCTGCTTTAAGGGGTCTTTCTTCGCTCCCTTATCCAGTTTGTAGTCAGTAGGATACTTTTGAACGGGCGTGGCAAATGTTGGCTCCCACGAAAGCTCTTGAATCTTGTTGTACGCCTTTGTAATACTTGTACGTGTTGCCATAAAGTCTCTCCTTTTTAGGGGGCACACTTTGCTACCCCTCTTGTAGGGACCGATTTATCGCGTCCTCTTCGCTATTTCCCGAAACAATCGGACTCGCAGCATTATTTAGGACGTGATACTGCAATACATAACATCGATCAGTACCCTCCACAGAGGTTCCTTCCTTTGGGGATTGATAGTAGGGTACCATGACGAGGTTGTAAGAGAGGTGATAACAAGAAGAAAAGTGGTGAAAAATTGGTATAAATATGTAACCTCTGGCATATTTTCATGGACATGAAGTTATATAATATGCTATACATTGTAGTAGCTAAACAACAACCACGTATTTTTAGGATGCATTATTTTGCCTATTTCAACTCGAAGAAGAGTGTCGTGACATATTTAGATGATGGCAAGGAAGCCTCCGCTCTCATCAACTGAGCGAAGCCATTCCTCACCTACCCATGAGGTGGAGGTATGACTATACAACGTTATCGCGTCAATCTCTCCATTGCATCTCCAGCAGAGATCGAGCGTACAGCACAGCAACTAGCGGTTGTCCGAGAAGATTTTCTGAGCGCGGAAGGAAGTTTTAACGCAGAAGGAAATCTCGCCCTCAGGACGCCTCGGCTCCTCATTTTTAATTCCTGGCAACGTTGCCGTACCTTACAGGTGAATCCTTCACAGCGTTACGCGCCCCTCGCGATAGCACGCGAAACACAACTCTACCAAATCCATGATGAGAATGCGTTGCTCATTCAAGCCGCGCGTAGTGTTATGAACCATCTCGTTGACGTACTCGCAGACTCAGGTTATGTAGTCGTGCTTAGTGATACACATGGGCGCTTGCTAGAGATCATGGGTGACATGGCTATCCGTCGTCGTCTTGCCCGCATTGACTTTATTGCAGGCGGCGATTGGAGTGAAGCAGCAGCGGGAACGAACGCAATTGGGACCGCGCTTGCCGATAAACATGTTGTGCAATTACTGGGTGCGGAACATTACTGTGATGGCTGGCAGGATTTGACCTGTACGGCAGCACCTATTCATCACCCTTATACAGATGAGATTGTGGGAATACTCGACGTAACAGGAAATTATCGTCTTATCCGTCCATTCCTTACCAGTTTCCTGGCAACGGCGGCACTAGAGATCGAGCAACAATTGCACATGCTCCTTCTCTCCCATAACTATAGCGAATTACAACGAAATCGCATGGCCCCTCCTATAGAGCCTTCAATAGGAACACCATCTAGTGCATCCACTAAAGAGAAACATATGAGTAATGTCTACCCGTACAAGCAAAGAAGTAGTGTTACACCGAATACACCACTCCATTTCTCCGTTCAGGAGCAGAGAGTCCATGACGCAGAAAGGCTTACTGCGGCTTACAGTATTGTGAGTGCCAGCCTTGATCTACAACTTACGCTAGAGAAAGTCGTGACACAAACCGCATATCTGCTCAAAATCGAGAGTGTGGGCGTTCACATCTTCAATGAAAAAGACGAGTTGAGTTCTGTCTATTTCGCGCAACCATCACCTCTTTCACTTCTTAAGGAAGAAATGCCTGACATCTTTGTTACCCAGCTCAAGCAGACTGATATTATCACACTCATCCGTGAACGTGGCGAACCGGTACTTATTGATGATGTTCTCACATCAAACAGCTTTCAAGCTTCATTTAGCAAACAAACGGGAATACGCGCCCTAGCACTACTTCCTCTCGTCAGTCCACGTGGCGTGAATGGCTTCATCTCTGTATCCAAGCCTATAGCGCATTCTTGGCACATTGAGGAAATACGGCTGGGTATTGCCTTCTCAACACAATCAGCGATAGCAATCGAGAACGCACGACTCTTCGAGGCACTCCAGCAACACAATCGCCATATGGAAGTGCTAAATGCGATTGCTCAAACGATTAATATGTTACCTAATCCCGGTCAGCATTTTGATCTGCTACTTCAACGCATCTCTGAGATTATACATGTAAGAGGAGGAATTATTCTCTTGCTCGACCCATGTGAGAACCAACTTACACTTGCTTCACAGTACGGGGTCTCAGACGATCTCGCTTACATCCCCAATAGCGTTCTCTGGGATACCTTGCATACCTTGGCTCATCGTGTCATAACAACAGGAGAGCCTCTTTTGATTGATGGAGACAAGGAAGAGTGCAGGAGTTCGACATATCCCGCCTGTTTCTACAATCTTCTCGCTGTTCCTCTGACAGCCAGTGGTGTGCTAGGAGCCTTACTTGTCGGTCATGATGCGAATCAGAACTTCGTTGATGATGACCTGAAACTCTTTATGACAATTGGGCAACAACTCGGCCTTACAATTAAAAATGCCCAGTTACTCCGTTCCGCAAACGAGATGGAGATACTGCGTGAAGCAGACCATCTCAAGAGCGGCTTCCTGGCAGCCGTCTCTCATGACCTGCGTTCCCCTCTCACCGCTATTCATGCCTCCGTTGAGAGCCTCCTGGATGATGAAGGTGTTCAGTCAGCGATGGGAAAAAACCGTCTCTTACAAAACATCGCAGGACAAACACATCGCCTGGGGCAACTTGTCGATCAACTTTTGGACCTATCACGGATTGAAGCAGGCGTCCTTCCTCTTGATCGTGATTGGACAGATGTTTCCGTCCTCATAGATGATACGGTAAAAGATTTTGAACGCCTGCACAACGGTTGCTCTATACAATGCTCTTTTGATACGGCACTTCCGCTCTACTACATCGACCCAGACCGACTCATACAAGTTTTATGGAACTTACTGGAAAATGCATTTAAATACACTGCTCACATTGCTCCTATCCATATCCATGCTTGTCTACTAGAGCAAGAAATACGCATTAGTGTGAGAGATCACGGGCCTGGAATTCCTAAAGGAGAGCATGAAAAAATTTTTCAACGGTTCTATCGACTTGATAAAGACCAGCAAGCTCATACACCCGGTAGTGGTTTGGGACTCGCCATTTGCCGAGGCATTATCGAGGCTCATAGTGGACGCATCTGGGTAGAAGATGCTCATGAGGGAGGGTGTATCTTTTTCATTGCCTTGCCTCTCTCAATGGCAGACCCTATCGAATACGATTCTTTGGAGATTTTGTAGAGAATGCGAAGTGTATAGAGATAGAGGAGGGAGTATGTCATGATTCATAGCAAACCAAGCATTCTCCTGGTAGACGATGATCCGGGTATCATGGCAGCAGTCAAGCAAGCACTCATAGCGCATGGCTATAAGATGGTTACAGCGAGTAATGGGGAAGAGGCATTAGAAGCATTTAAGATTGAGCAACCAGAACTGATTTTACTTGATCTAGTTATGCCACAACGAGGAGGCTTAGAGGTGTGTCAACGCATTCGAGAGTCTTCCTCAACTCCGATTATCGTCTTGAGTATCAAAGGGAGTGAGGCAGATATTGTTTCTGTCTTAGACCTTGGTGCCGATGATTATCTGGTCAAACCTTTCCGTCTCGCGGAACTCCTTGCCCGTATCCGAGCAGTCCTACGACGTGGCAATAAGGACGTGGTACCTGAGAAAATTATTTGCGGCGATCTTATGATTGATACAGAGAAGCATCATGTCCGCGTGGCAGATCGTGATATCATTCTTTCCCCCATTGAGTACGCTGTTTTGGAGGAACTCGCGAAAAATATTGGACGTGTCCTGACAACACGCCTGCTCTTGCAACGCGTATGGGGACCTGAATATAGTGATGCAACGGGGTATGTTAAGGGAGTCGTGCGCCGCCTACGTATCAAATTGGAACACGACCCCGCCCACCCACAATACATCATTACAGAACCGTATTTGGGCTACCGTTTAAAGGATGTTTTGGTCTAAACGAAATGGGCAGTTTCTTTCACAATGAACAGACATAATAGAGAGCCTATAGAAGCTATAAAGAATTGATGCTTGTTCTTATTGCAGGTGGAGAAGCAGAAGATATATTGGCAAGTAGCGTGTTTGCCGAGGAACCACCTGATAGGGACGATCCTACTACCTGCTCACGAGTACTACGTTCCCATCCTCGGCCTATACTGTATCGCTTCCGCCACGTGGTTTGCCGCTATCGTCTCGCTCTCAGCCAAA
>CAXTWV010000093.1:0-15746 GCA_964248005.1 uncultured Ktedonobacteraceae bacterium
TACTTGAGTCTATCGGATATAGTCAATTAAAATAGAGGATGGTACTATAACGACAAAGGCTGTGTTTTACAGTTGGGCAGAGTCAAGGATGCCCGCAAGGGAACACCCCTCCCATAGGACACGTCTTCCAACGCACGTTCACATATGGGAGGGGCGTCCCCTTGCGGACGCCCTAGCTGTAGTGATATATGTATTTTGACAGATTACTAGCGCACGTTGAGCATTGGAATTTTCGAGACGGTCCAACGATCATTCGGGCTGGAAACCTCGAATTGCACCATTGAGATGGCATCTGTAGGACAGCGCACGATACACAGTCCACAGCGAATGCACTTCTCTTCGTCAATAATCATGTCAGCACCACCCTCCCAGTTTTCGGTGCTTTGATGCATCGCATCGCCCTTGACAACACGTGAGAGACCTTCCATGCTGATGCAGTCATAGGGACAGATATCGACACAACCGGAACACAGAATACAGATCGAGGGGTCGATCATAATATTCAACTGGCATTGTAGACAACGCCGTGCCTGCATAACAGCCTGCTCTGGTGTATAGCCAGTTTCCGCTTCACGCGTATTGCTATACCGCTCTTTAAGTGGCAGTGAAGGTAGCAACTCATGTCCGATAGACTCGTAGTTGTCAACCATCCCACGGCGGTAGTCTGGCAGTTCGACCTCTTCGGCGGCTTCTGCTGGCTTGTCAACACCACCGAGATAGCGATTGATCGCAGCCGCAGCATCACGTCCGTCACCAATCGCGGAGATCAGGTTGCGTGAACCTTGTGTATAGTCACCACCAGCGAACAAGCCAGGGTGGTTGGTCATCCAGCTATCGAAGTCTACCAGAGGAATACCATACCTGTTCACCTCAAGTCCTAGCTCTTCCGCTTGTAGCCAGGAAGCATCACTATACTGGCCAAAGGCCGGTACAACAGTGTCTACTTCAAGATCGAACTCACTTCCCTTGATCGGCACGGGTCGTCGGCGCCCACCAGCATCGGGATCACCCAGTTTGTTGCGCACAAAGCGCACACCGCTGGCATGAACACCATCTTTTGTGAGCACTTCCGTCTGTGTAGCAAGATACATGAACTCGACATGTTCAAGAACGGCTTCATCAACCTCATACTCGTCAGAAGGTTGCTCTTCCTTTGAGCGACGGTAGACAACATACACCTTTTCTGCGCCAAAGCGAATAGAGGTACGGCAGCAGTCGAGAGCGGTAAAGCCCGCACCCAGAATAGCTACGCGCTTGCCGATGAACATTGGTTCACCATAGTTTGTCTTTTCCAGCAAGCGAATCCCATCAACAACACCTTTAAGGTCTGCGCCAGGGATAACCTTGTTATCGGGTCCTGCTAAGGGGTTAGGAATGTAGCACCCTGCGCCGATGTATACCGCATCGTACTGGTCAAGTAAGTCTTTGACCTGGACATCACGTCCAACGCGCACGTTATATTTTACTTCAACGCCGATGTCTTCCATGTACTCGTCGCACTCTTCGCGTGTGACATCACGAGGAAGACGCCAGACAGGGATACCGTTGACCATCACACCACCACCAGTAGGATATTGCTCGTACACAGTGACGGGATACCCCATCTCGCGCAGGTCACGAGCACATGCCAGACCAGCAGAGCCAGCACCGATAACGGCGATGGTTTTGTCTTTGGTGATAGGTGGTTTTTCGGCATGATGACGATATTCACGGTGGTCAGCAGCCGCACGCTTCAACCAGCAGATAGCGATTGGTTTACCATCTACCTTGTTACGGCGACACACTGGTTCACAGGGACGCGCACAGGTACGTCCTAATACACCCGGTACGACATTTGCTTTACGATTAAGAAGATATGCTTCGTCGAAACGAGCTTGTGAAATCAATCCAATATAGGTGGAAACGTCTGTGTGTGCGGGACAGCCCACCTGACAAGGAATGTTCGTCTGGTACCAATCGGGGGTTACACCAACCGATTGATATCGCGCTTCCAAGTTGCTATCGGGATTAAACATGTTTGGGTCCTTTCCTGTTTCGATCCTCACCTGACTCAATAGCTGAGTGTAACTTGGCGAGTCTGGATCAGGGGAGATAGCATTTTTTTATGACGCCTATAAATATCCCTTAAACATCAGGTTCATGTTTGCAAGGATGTATAAGTGCTTTTGGGATACATTGTAAGATGCGCATAGGCGCGGAATAAAGATAATTTTCCTTGTCAGATTATAGCATAGAGTGGGAACGGTGAACAATGCTTATTTCTGATGTCTGTAGGGGTCTAATTCTATTACACCCTTTTGGCATATCACAATGTTACAGGACATGAACCAGCATTTCAATATCCCTCCAACATGGTCAATCGTCAAAAGGGTGTAATGGAATTAGACCCCTACAGGGCGCTCGTGTCATCAAACCGTGTTATTATGCACCAATATGCGCTATCAAGCCAGCCAGCAATGCGCCCCGTGGCGCGATACTGTCAAGCAAAAGGTACTCATATGGACTGTGGTCACGCCCGCCGATAGGACCCAGCCCATCAAGCGTTGGGATGCCATAATCAGTTACAAAACTGCCATCAGATGCACCACCTGTTGTTGTATCATGGAGTGGGAAATTTAGTGTAGTAGCAATTTCTTTCGCCGTCATCACCATTTTTTGGCTTGCAGGCGTGAGAGCCATCGGGTTTCTTGAGTCTGGTTCTAGCATAAGAGTCGTCTCGACCTCTGCGACACAGTGCTTTTTGAGCAGTTCGTGCCAGCGTGCCTCTGTTTCCAAGCGGTCTTCGGTATGTAAGAAGCGTAGATCGAGGCGTGCCATTGCCGATTCTGGCACAACATTTGGGGCCGTTCCACCAGAAACACTCCCCACATTAATAGAAACACCCTCACGCCATCCGTTGATACTTGTCAATTGCAGTGTTTGATGAGCTATTTCCAGGATAGCATTGCGGCCTTTTTCTGGCTCAACTCCCGCATGAGCCGAGCGACCCTGTGCTGTAAGCGTATACCATGCATTTCCCTTACGCGCACTCACAATATCACCATTCGCACGGGCTGCTTCTAGCACTAACGCTCCGTTACAGCCATCACATACACGACGCATAAGCTCAAGAGAGTGCCGAACGCTAATCTCTTCATCTGAGACACACAAGAAACGAATTTCACCAAATGCACGGTATGAGAGGGCTAGCATAGCCTCAATTGCGTAGAAGCCTAGCAGAATACCACCCTTCATATCAATTACACCAGGGCCATACGCAATATCTTGCTCAATACGTACAGGACGACGTGCCGCCGTTCCAATTGGATAGACCGTATCCATATGACCGAGGAGCAACACGCATCCTTCGCCTTCACCTTGTAACGTCCCAATGAGGTCGTTGCCCCATCGTTCCTGTTCGACAATGGTTGCATCCATGCCAAGGCCGTGCATACGAGCCGCCAAATAGGTCGCCATCATGTCTATGCCTGCTTTATTATGGCTATCGGAGTCGATGGCACAAACCTCTCGTAATTCATCTACATAGCGGGTTTGCTGCTGTTGGAGATACTCTTCCACCCCAACTACAAGTGCTTGCATATCCATAGGTCATAGAGCCTCTTTGTTCATGATGATACTATATTGTATAAGTACGATTTAGATAGAGGGAAAGGAACATTGACTCATGGCACAAGAAGAAAACGTAGCACATTCAGGTCCACGTCCTGTTCGTGCGGCGCGTGGTACAACACTCTCTTGCAAAGGTTGGCAACAAGAGGCCGCGTTACGTATGTTGATGAATAATCTGGACCCCGACGTTGCCGAGCGGCCCGACGATCTTGTTGTCTACGGTGGTTCTGGACGGGCCGCGCGTTCCTGGCCTGCGTTCGATGCCATCGTGCGCTCACTACGTGACCTCGAAAACAATGAGACGTTGCTGGTGCAATCGGGCAAGCCGGTAGGTATTTTTCGCACCCACGCCGATGCACCACGTGTCTTAATCGCGAACTCCAACCTTGTGCCACATTGGGGAACTTGGGATGAGTTCCGTCGCCTTGAAGCACTTGGTCTCACCATGTATGGACAGATGACAGCAGGTTCCTGGATTTATATTGGCTCACAAGGAATTGTGCAAGGGACTTACGAGACGTTCGCGGAAGCAGCACGCATCCATTATGGGGGGACACTCAAGGGGAAGTTTGTGCTCACTGCTGGACTTGGTGGAATGGGGGGAGCACAACCGCTTGCTGTGACAATGAATCAAGGCGTCTGTCTGGCAGTTGAGGTGGACCGACAGCATATCCAACGTCGTCTTGACACGGGCTATTGCGATGAAATGGCGAGTACACTTGACGAGGCACTGCATCAAGTGCGTGAGGCGTGTGAGCAAGGCCAGCCACTGTCGATTGGGCTTATTGGGAATGCTGCAGAGGTGTATCCAGAACTCGTGCGACGTGGCATTATCCCCGATATGGTGACGGATCAGACATCCGCGCATGATGCCTTGAATGGCTATACTCCTGCTGGTTTGTCACTTGCTGAGGCTGATGCGTTACGTATACAGGACCCACAAGCGTATGTCAAGCGTTCAACCGACTCGATGGTGACACATGTTCGTGCAATGCTTGCGATGCAGGAACGTGGCGCAATCGTCTTCGACTACGGCAACAACCTGCGTGGTCAGGCGTTAGCTGCTGGTGAAACTCACGCGCTAGACTTTCCTGGCTTTGTGCCAGCGTATATCCGCCCCCTTTTTTGCCGTGGTAAAGGCCCATTTCGTTGGGTTGCACTCTCTGGCGACCCGGAAGATATTTATCGCACCGATGAGGCTCTACTAGAATTGTTTCCAGAGGATGTTGCGCTCAAACGTTGGATTACACTTGCACGTCAAAAGATTCATTTTCAGGGGCTACCCGCACGCATCTGTTGGCTGGGCTATGGGCAACGCGATAAAGCAGGACTAGCATTCAATGAACTTGTTGCGAAGGGTATTGTGAAGGCTCCAATTGTGATTGGTCGCGACCACCTTGATAGTGGTTCAGTAGCTTCACCATACCGCGAAACTGAAGCTATGAAGGATGGCAGCGACGCCATCGCCGATTGGCCTCTCTTGAACGCTCTGCTGAACACTGCCTCTGGTGCGACATGGGTCTCGCTCCATCACGGTGGGGGCGTTGGCATTGGCTATTCAATTCATGCAGGACAAGTCATTGTCGCCGATGGTACACAAGAAGCGGCTGAACGGCTCAAACTCGTACTCACAAATGACCCCGGCACTGGTGTCATGCGCCATGTTGATGCTGGCTACGATGAAGCTATCGCCTGTGCGCAAGAAACAGGGATACAGATACCAATGCTTTAATAGATGATATTAGGGTGGTGAGTGGCATGACAGAGGCAAGACTTGTCATGCCGCACTCAGCCCCTATCATGGTGCTACTTTAGGATAATTATTTTCTGGGTGTCTGACTATTGATCTTCCATGTACCACTTTCTTGAATGAAGCGATAATCATTTATGCCAGTAAAGTTTGTGTTTGTCGTATACGACATGGTACCAAGACCAACTGTACCATCATCACTGGTGTTACTGACAGTGCAGCCAGTAACTTTCAAATTTGTACTGGTAAATGCTGATGCGAATTGTGCCTCGGATTCCTGACGTTGAATACCAGACGAAAACTGATCATAAGCGGTTTGATATTCACCATTTTTAAGTGCATCACAATATGCATTCAAGGTTCTTTCAGGAGTCGAACGTGCTGCATAGACAATGACGCTAACAAGAATACATAGAAGGATAATGCCTCCAACTACCGAGCCAAGAATGATGAACAATGTTCTGTTGCTTCTCTTCGCTGGAATCGCGGGTGGATAACCATAGGGTGGTGCTACAGGTTGCAATGGTGGATAGGCTGCATCTGGTTGCCCGTATCCTGGTGCTGGTGGTGGATAGAGTGGTGGTTGTCCATAGGCTGGTTGTACAGGAGGTGGTGGATTTTGTGGGTAGGGTTGATTATTTTGTTGACCAGCACCATATGCCGTATTTTCCGATGGAGGTGGCACGGCAACAGTTGGATCATAGCCTGGAACCGCATCAGCATACACAGTTGGACCAATTTGTGCCGCATCGCTTGATTCATAACTAAAGCGCGTATCCCCAATGCGTATTGTGTCACCTGTATTTATTGGGCGTGGCTCGTTGGGACGAAGTTGTTGCTCATTCACAAATGTCCCATTCGTGCTACCCATGTCTGTGATGGTATATCCATTGCCCTCAGGACGAATTTCAGCATGTCGAGACGATGACTTTGCGTCGTTGAGTACCAGTTTGTTACCAGGTAGCCGCCCAATTGTCAGTGTATCGGGCGAAAGAGTAACACGCCCAAACGGGCCATTAAGTGATGCATCCATAAAATATTCCTCCAAACTAACACACTTCAGCTTGCGTGAGTGTATCATGAGAGCTAGAAGTTGTCTATTGTCCAATTGGATTGTTCTTATGACACTTTTTGAATATTATTAATCTTCCATTGACTATGGGTATCCTTTGTTACAACGACTTTATCGTTGTTCGTGCCTTTTGATACTTTGTGATAGAGATGGAGATCGGTTGTCGTGCTTGCTCCGCTCTCATTTGCCATGCCATGTGAACACTTTGCAACGCTATCGCTTGAAAGGAGTGTGGCGAATTGGCTTTCTGTGAAGTTTGTTTGCATCGTTGGCGTAAACTGGTCATATGCTGTTTGATATTTTCCATCTTGCAAGGCTGAGCAAAATGTATCGAGCGTTTTTGTCGGTGTCGAACGATTGAGATATGTTACAAGTACGAATGTTGGGGCAGTGATAACGAGTATAATAAGGATGGCGACGGCTATCGGCAACCAGAGCCGTCGCTTTTTCTTGTTAGGTGTGGAAGCAACGAGTGGGTCAGCAGGTACAGGCGCATATATCTCAGGCTGTGGCGTAATTGCCGAGTTCTGATTATATTGTGCATATGAGGAAGTATTTTCGTATACTGAAGGTGCTGGTGGGTAGACCTCATTGGATAGTGGCACTTCTGGTGCGTTATAAGATTGAGCCACATTTTTGTCGGGTGAGGCATATGGAATATATGGTAGGGCTTGTGATTCGTATTCCTGAGAGTCATATGGGTTTGTATTATACGGATGCATGAGTCACACTCCTCTATTATCATGGAAAAACTGAGTTCTCACTGTTCAAAAGCCATTACATGTTTATGAGATGTGTCAATAAAAAGACTTGCCAGTACTAGCGAAACCGTTCATACTAGCTGAGCATCGCAACTCCCTTGTATGTGGAACGTATATCGCGTAGGAACGAACGCGAAAAGAATTACTTTGGAAAAGGAGACCGTAGTGGACGATAACTCTCCCCAATATGATGGTAACACGATTATCAGTACGAGTCGATTAACAAAAGCTTTTGGGAATCTGGTCGCGGTCAATGATCTGCATCTACAGGTGATGCGTGGTGACGTATTTGGCTTTCTTGGGCCAAATGGTTCTGGTAAAACAACGACCATTCGTATGCTACTAGGCTTAATCCGCCCAACGGCTGGACGCGCAATTATGTTTGGTATGGATAATGCATATCAACTTCCTGCTATTCTACAACGAATTGGGGCAATTGTGGAAATGCCCATTTTCTATCCCTATCTTTCAGGACTTGATAATCTGCGTGTGATTGCCGCCGCCTCTGGCATGGTCTCTGGTCCAGCGAATGATCGTCGCCTCGCTGAAGTGCTTGAAATTGTTGAGCTACGTACCTATGAGAAGCTAGCCTATCGCAAATATTCGCTTGGTATGAAACAACGGTTGGGCATTGCAGCGGCACTGCTCACCGACCCGGAACTTGTGTTGCTCGACGAGCCAACGAATGGGCTTGATCCCGCAGGTGTCTTTGAGATTCGTCAATTAATTCAACGTCTATCATCACTTGGTAAAACCATCTTCATCTCAAGCCATATACTCTATGAAATACAACAGGTTTGTAATCGTGTTGCCATTTTACAAAAGGGCAATCTGGTTAAGCAGGGCAATGTGAGCGAATTGATGCGCACAAGTGAGCAGGTTGAGGTGCGCTTAAATAGAGAAGATGAGACGCTCTACGCCCAGAATATATTACAACAAGCACAGGCACAGGGGATCGATTGGATTACGCATGTCCATGTCGAGCGTAACCGTCAAAACCAATCACTTCTCCTGGTTGATGCACCCGTTGCACGTTCAGCGGAGATTAACGCACTCCTCGCACGACAAAATCTTTTTGCGGCAGAACTGCATCCGCGTGAGGGGAGTCTGGAAGAGGTCTTCTTACAATTGACAGGACAACCTGCGCAGCCAGGGCAAGGACCACGCGTGGGTATGGTGGCACTAGCTGATGCCCCACCGATGCAATATCCTCCTGTTCCAGGGTCTGAACTTCCAAGTAATGGAAAGCGAGGTGTACGGTGAGTACATTTCCTACAACACCAGAGCAACCAACACCGATGCCTGCACAGGCACGCACAGAGACCGTTGTTATGGGGCGACTCGATTTCTTGAGTGTGCTGTTCCGTCTCGTTGGTGTCGAGTTGTACAAACTCCGTCGCCGTGCTATGTCAAAAGTGCTGAGTATCATTGGCGTCTCGCTTATGGTCCTTGTCTTTTTAGTTATCTCGATTGGCGAGCTGTATACGCTGAATGCTCCCGCATCCAGCTATTTGCCGCCACAGTGTTCAGCAATCAACAATCCACAGGGACCATCAAACCCTAATGGGCAGCCTTGTCTCGACCATTCACCAACCCAGGCTGAGTTAGCACAGGCTGAACAAGGGAGACAAGAGCAATTGCGTAGCACATCGTCGCCGCTTCGTCTCCCAATTTCTCTCTATGCCGCAGTGCAGGTCATGCTGGTCGTCGGGCTTGTTTTGCTTATCATTATCGCGGGTACGATTGTAGGTGGAGAGTATAGCGTCGGAACCGTGCGTCTGATGTCCACACGAGGTCCAACGCGTGTACAATATCTGCTGTCTAAAATTGGAGCCATTCTTACCTGTGTTGTTATTGGCTTTGTCTTCATTGTACTAATCGGATTGGTCGTGGGTGCATTGCTGAATTTAGCTTCGGGAATAGCAACCGACACGAGCTTCTTGAACGATAACGGACTTGGGCACATGTTGCTATACGCGCTTATTGCCATGTTTGGCCTATTCGTGTACACCATGCTCGCGCTCTTTTTAGCCACGGCTGGACGTGCTACAGCTGCTGGTGTCGCGGGTGCGCTCGTCTGGTGGGTGCTTGAAAACGTGCTGACAGGCGTGTTGAATATCGTTGCAATCCTCATCAAGGGACCATTCGGCGATTTCTTGAAGGCGGTACCTGACTACTTTATCGGCAACAATATTGGCGCATTGCTCCAAAACCAGACGCAGTACTTCATGGGCACTGGTCCCAATGCATTGTCGGACGTGCATGCACTTCTTGTCCTGCTCGTCTATCTTGTCCTGTTTATTGGCTTGTCGATATTCATTAGCTTGCGACGCGACATCACGAACTAACTTAGATGCTTAACACACTTACCATCAAAGAATATGCCTACTCGCTCGGCTTCGATATCGCCCGTATTACGACTGCGGCCGCTTTTCCAGACGCCGAGCGTATCATCAAGGAACGCATCGCACAGGGACTCATGGACGGTCTGCCGTGGTTCACTGCAGAACGCGCAGATGTTTCCTGTCATCCCGACGCGCTCTTACCAGAAGCTCGCTCGATTATCTCTCTTGCGATGACCTATCTCGTTCCTGACATCCAAGCGGAAGAGGATGCAAAAGATAGTCTTCATGGGCGTATCTCGCGCTACGCGTGGGGAGATGACTATCACGATATCATTAAACCAACACTGCACCAGTTCACGGAATGGTTACGTGCCTATGCACGCGACGAAATGGGCGATACCGTTGAAACACGGCTTTTTGTCGATACGGGACGCATGGTTGATCGTGCCGTTGCACAACGTGCCGGACTTGGCTGGTATGGCAAAAATACGAACATTTTGACAAAGGGCTGGGGATCATGGGTCTTTCTGGCAGAAATCGTCACTAATCTGCCGTTAGAGGAAGATACACCACTCAAAGCTAACTGTGGTAGTTGTGAACTATGCCTTCATGCGTGTCCGACAAATGCATTGCCCAATGCATACGAATTAAATACACCACGCTGCATTTCGTTTCTGACGATTGAGTTGCGGGGAAGCATTCCACTAGAACTCCGTCCCTTAATGGGTAATCTTATCTTTGGCTGTGACATTTGCCAGGAGGTATGCCCGGTCAATAAGGTTGCTGAAAAGCGGTTAGGTGTACATAATGGCACACAATTTCAGCATCATGTCGTTTTTCAACCTCGCAACGCTGTAGGGCGTAACCCTGAACTCATTGCTCTCCTTGCTTTAACCGAAGAGCAATTTCGGGAACGCTTCCGACGTAGCCCTATCAAACGTACAAAGCGGCGCGGTCTTTTGCGCAATGTCTGTGTCGCACTGGGTAATAGTGGAGATGCACGCGCTATTCCAGCTCTCATCGGTGCATTGCATGATGATGAACCCTTGATTCGGGGTCATGCAGCATGGGCACTAGGACAAATCGGTGGGGGCGAAGCACTACAAGCTTTGCAGGTCGCCTTAAGTAGTGAAGAGGAACGCGAGGTACGCAAAGAAATTGCCTATGCGCTAGAATATAGGCAGACCCAACTCCAGTAGAGAGGATACATGACCACTATCAAAGACACAAGAGCCAGGAACGAACGTTATACAGAGTTACTTGCGATTGCGCGTGCTATTCTTGCCGAGAAAGGTTTTGAAGCGACCACGGTTTCAGAAATTGTCGCGCGTGCAGGTGTGGCACAGGGCACATTTTATCTGTATTTTCCTTCAAAAATAGCATTGATCGCAGCTCTCAATCAAGAGATGAACGAACATATTGTAGCGGCTGTCCGTCAAGCAACCTCTCAGGCACAGACCGCCGCTGAAGTTGTTGTAAGAGGCGTCACGGCAGCTTTTGAGCAAATTGAACACTACCGTGATATTCTGCATATTCTGCACTCGCAGGTAGCATTGTCACAAACACTGATACCACGAGAGCAACACTTTGGTGTATATCATCATCTCATTGCCGATCTCATTCGGCAACGACAAGCGTTCGGTGATGTAGATGCTTCGATACCCGCTGATATATCGGCTCGACTTATTGCTGGCTTGATCGACCATGCCGCGGATGAATGTTACCTCTATGATACGGTGACACCTTCGGCTATCTATAAGACAGAGGTTATTCGCTTTGTACAACGTGCGTTAGGAATTGTGTAAAATTTTAGAGGATTGACAAAGAAAATGGTCACATGGTATGCTTCGTGTATGACTGACGGTCAGTCACTTTTGTTGTACGAGTATGCTAGTAGCAAGTATGTGTTTTCTTAGTGTATCTGCTGACAACGATTGTCAGAGAAGGACGGGCTACTCATGACATCTCTTTCCGAAAATCAAGTGTCAAATTCCGTAGCACACACCTCGTTCGTAACCACTGGTGTAACAGGCTTACGGCACGATATTCTCCCCATGCGTCTCTATCATAAGGCGAAACGCCTAGGTGTATGGGATCCACGCAGTATTGATTTCACGCAAGACATCCTGGATTGGCAAAAGTGTACACCGTTAGAAAAAGAATCGTTGTTGAGTACAACAGCCCTCTTTGCATCAGGTGAGGAAAGCGTCACACTTGATCTTCTTCCTTTGATGATGGCTATTGCACGCGAGGGACGTATTGAAGAAGAAATGTTTCTGACTACATTCTTGTGGGAAGAGGCCAAGCATACCGAGTTCTTCCGTCGCTTCCTCGACGAAGTAGCGCATGACAATAGTGATCTGAGCCGCTTTCATGGACCAAGTTATCGTAAGCTTTTCTATGAAGAGTTGCCCAGAACCATGTACACCTTACTTGAAGATCGCTCGCATAAAGCACAAATCATCGCCTCGGTCACATATAACATGATCGTTGAAGGTGTATTGGCGGAAACAGGTTATAATAGCTACTTCAATATGCTTGACCGTGGCAACATTATGCCAGGCTTGAAACAGGGCATCGGCTATTTGAAGCGTGATGAGTCGCGCCACATTGCTTACGGCGTGTTCCTGATTTCACGTCTTGTAGCTCAAGATGAGTCGCTGTGGGAGGTTGTCGAGCAACGCATGAATGAACTGTTGCCCCTCGCAATGGGTGTTGTGCAGGAGCCATACACCCCTCTCGCAGAGCCGCAATGGGAAGGGGAGGAGTCATCTTTTAACTTGAATGAGGAAGAGAGTGCGGCGTATGCCACGATGCAGTTCATGAAACGTATGGACCGTATCAGTCGTGCGCGTACTCAAACCGTGGAGCAACTCTATCAACTTTCCGAACCCGAAGAGGTTTTAGCATAAACAAACATTGTGTAGAAAAGAGTAGACGACAAGACGTATGAGCAAACCACTTGTAAGTGAGCAGACGGCGATGATTGTAAAGCCACTTCTCCGTGGCTACCTGCATGCAGTTGCGGCTGTGTTTGCTCTTATTGGCACAATTTTTTTGTTGCTGCGCACAGTGGGAGATGCTCCCAAGCAGCTCTCATTGCTTATCTATGGAGTTAGCTCTCTTCTGCTCTTTGGATGGAGCGCGTTCTACCATATTGGTACGTGGTCGGTGTCTCGTCGTGCATTTATGCGGCGCATCGACCATGCCAACATCTTTGTCCTCATCGCAGGTACATACACCCCTATTGTATTCAATGTCATGACAGGTGGCTGGCGTATCGCTATCCTTACAATTATCTGGGTGCTTGCTGTAGTCGGAGTGGCAACAGCAGCTCCCGCAGTACACTTGCCACGTTGGATAACGGCAGCACTTTATGTCATCATGGGTTGGGTCGTTATCGCTGCTGTCCCTGAGCTTGTGGCACAAGTGGACATCAATGGTATGTTGTTGCTCTTGCTCGCTGGCATTCTCTACACGCTTGGAGCTGTGGCCTACGCGTTACGCAAGCCTACACTCTGGTCACGCATCTTCAGTTTTCATGAAGTCTTCCACCTCGCAACAATCCTCGCTAATGGTGCTTTCTTCACGTTTATGGTACTCTACGTTGTACCATTTGTACGACAGTAGATATGCATTTTCCAACGTTGTAGCTTATATTTACATGGAAACGTATTATAAACGTTTCCCAAATTTATTAGGTAACGCTTGTTATCTTTGAGTATCTTTTGAGGGAGAGAAATCATACTTTTACTTTTTTTTTATATCCACTGACCTATACTTCCTAGAGAGATGTCTAAAATAATCCATGTATCGACGAGGAGAGCATGAAAACGGAATCCACTAACTCGCCAGAGCAGCAACCAAGAGTCGTTCCGCTTCTAGGGCCAAGTGACCATACAGATATTTCGCAAACACCAGGACAAGACGATTTTAACCTACAGGTACCTTTGCCAGCATTGACTTATCAGCAGAGCTTGCAAGCGAGTCCTGGCAATATACAGGTTCGTATCTCAAACGGGAGTTCCAGTCATCCTATACTGCGACGTGTGGGTAATGGAACACTTGAAGCAACCGAGGAAGTTAATGTTCCAGAAGGTGGTATTAGCAAGGCAATTTATCATATAAAACATGTCTTGATTGGTGCTCCCATTTCTAACGCAATGGCAGGACAGGAACGATTGACCAAACTCAAAGCACTTGCGGTGCTTTCTTCTGACGCCATCTCTTCGGTTGCATATGCAACTGAGGCCATTCTAATTAACCTTGTGCTGGCTGGCTCATCACGTCTCTGGATGACACTGCCAATCAGCCTTGTGATTATTGGGCTTCTGGCTATTGTTGCTATTTCCTATCGGCAAACAATTCCTGCCTATCCCAATGGAGGAGGCTCGTATATTGTTGCGAAGGAAAACCTTGGCACAATTCCAGGTCTTATCGCGGCTGCGGCTCTGCTTATTGACTATGTACTCAATGTATCGGTAAGCGTCGCCGCCGGTGTACTCAATCTTGCCTCGCTCTTCCCAGCGTTAGGACCATATATTGTGCCTATTGATGTGGCTCTGGTTGTCTTGATTACGATTATTAACCTACGTGGTGTGCGTGAGTCGGGGTCAATTTTCGCCATACCGACCTACTTTTTCGTTGTCACAGCAGTGCTACTGATTGTGGTTGGTCTTGTCAAAGCGTATGTCTTTCAGCATCAACCATTGATCGGCACATTTCGGTACGTAGGTGTGAACGAGCCATTGTCGCTGTTCCTCATTCTACGTGCATTTGCCACTGGCTGTTCTGCAATGACAGGGGTTGAAGCCATCTCGAATGGCGTGCCAGCCTTCCAGAAGCCAGAAACGCGTAATGCCTCGACTACCCTGACGTGGATGGCTGTCATTCTTGGCACGCTCTTTCTCGGCATCACCCTTCTTGTAATGACATATGCTGTTGAGGCATATAAATCGGGAAGTCCAACTGTCATAGACCAAATTTCCAGGTTAGTATTTTCGGGGCCACTTAGCTTCATGTATCCGGTGTTCACCTTCGCAACACTCGGTATCCTCACGCTCTCGGCTGAGACGAGTTATTCTGACTTTCCTCGTCTCGCATCATTGCTGGCGCGTGATCGTTTCCTGCCCAGTCAGTTCGCGTTTAGAGGGGACCGTTTAGCGTTTACGGTTGGTATTCTCGTCCTGGCTGTTCTGGCAAGCCTTTTACTTATTGTCTTCAAAGGCAGTACAGATGCGCTCATCAACCTATTCGCTGTAGGTGTTTTTATGTCGTTCACATTGTCACAAGGTGGAATGGTGATGCATTGGTGGCGTGTACGGAGAGAAGATAAGACGTGGTTACGTAGCTTGATTATTAATGGCACTGGTGCATGCGCGACGCTTGTGGTTGCCACCGTCATCTCTGTCACCAAATTTCTTGAAGGTGCATGGGTTGTGGTATTACTCATTCCCTTGCTGGTACTCATGTTCCTCAGTATTCACAAGCACTATACACACGTAGCGCGTGAACGCGTCTCAGATATTCCAATCGATCCGAGCGACATTCATCACCGTATTGTCGTTCCAATTGATAGGCTGGACCGTGCCTCAAAGCAGAGTCTTGCCTATGCACGTTCCATTTCACCACATGTAACCGCTATACATGTTAGTACAAGTGAGGACGAGACACGGAGTGTACAAGCAGATTGGGATATGTGGCAGAAGCATTTTTCGGATATGGAGGAGACCCATCTGCTCACCATTGAGTCCCCATATCGTGCGCTGATCCGTCCAATCCTGGCATATATAGATACTGTTCATCAACGCCATCCAGACGACACGCTCACTGTTATTCTTCCTGAGTTCGTCGTCCTGCACTGGTGGGAGTATCTCCTGCACAACCAGACCGCGTTCCGTCTGAAAGCAGCATTGTTGTTCCGCCCTGGCATTATTGTGGTAAGTGTACCACAACATTTGCGTGATAGACGTGCCGCGACGACAGCAACATCGGGAGCGACACTGGTTAAATAGAGGACGGTACTAATATGTTACAATACCTCTAATAGAAAATGTACTATAGAGAGGTTCGATACAGAAGCTATACACTTCTTTCTTGCCTTGTACCCAGTGAGGAGAATTGTTCATCATGATTGAGCAGAAACCGACAGAGTCGATGCAGCCTGTTGTCGAACAAGGCACGCTTTTTGATACAGCCGAACTAGCACG
>CAXTWV010000094.1:0-6901 GCA_964248005.1 uncultured Ktedonobacteraceae bacterium
TCGGGAGTCGAGATGCCACAAGGACGTGATAAATCGGTCCCTACAGCCGACGTATTCTTTTGTAAAAAACGATTATCATGTCTGTGTTTGCTGAAAAAGCAAGAAACGAGCAGCATATGGCTAACCAAGCACAACACCGAAGAGAAGAACGTATCTCAATGTCGTCAATGTTCACATTAGCATCCTGGCGTGTACGCTCGACATGGTTTCTGCTGCTTATCATCGCGTTTGGTATCACTGTCGCGGTTGTGGTCGCGTCTACTATTCCGCTCTTTTCCACTGTGATGACAACTGCCGGACTACGGAGTACGCTCAGATCAACACCAGAAAATACTGAGATTACGCTCAACACGATGACTCAAGGAGTATCGACGCCAATTGCTCACGCGGTACAGAAGCAGTTTGATCCTCTTTTCCACCAATATTTAGGGAACAGTATTCACCTTGAACAGTCAGCGTTGCTGAGCGAGGATTTTTCCTTCTCGCCTGCTATTCCACACACAAGTATTACTACATACGGCACCTCTATGGAACAGGCCGCTCCACACCTTACGCTTGTTCAGGGCCGACTCGCGAATGGAACGACTCCTGCCGCACACGAGATAGAGGTCGTGATGACACCGCAGTCGGCACAGCGATTGGGGCTGCATGTCGGCTCGACCTTCACACTCTCGCTCGCCTATTTTGAAGCGGCTTCGCGGATACAGCAATCCGTTGCGGCACGGCTGGTGGGTCTTGTTCAAGTAGCGTCTAAAGATGTTGCGTACTGGCATGGCAACGATTTTAACCCTTTCGCTCTGGTGAATGAGGCTGCGCCAGCGACATACCAATACACATTGCTCGTTCCATATAACGCACTCCTTGCACTGTTCGATCAGATAACGGCTCATGCGCAATCAAGCGCGGTTTTCTCTCCGTCACTCGATGGCTATACTTTCCTCTGGTATTATCGTCTGGATGCCTCACAAGTCACGATCAACAATCTTGACGCATTTATTCATCGCTTTGCCGCACTGACTTCCACCATGGATAGCTTGTATGGGAATCTAGAAAATGGATCAGCGTATTCGATACCATCGTATCCCTATCTTTTTCATCTTAATCTTACAAGTGCGTTATTTAGTGCTGACAATAGTCCAAGCATCCTGGAGCAGTTCCGTAGCCGTGTCGCTGTGGCGCGTATTCCTATTGGTGTTTTTACGCTTCTCAGTATCGCCCTTATTCTCTTCTTTGTCAGCCTCATGACATCCGTCCTTCTTGATCGTCAGCTTGAAACAATCGCGCTTTTGCGCAGTCGGGGGGCGAGTCGAGGACAAATCTTCGGTGCATTGTTCTTACAAGATGCTCTTCTAGGGGGTATTGCCTTGGTCATAGGACTTCCCCTAGCACTACTCAGCACGCTTTTCCTGGCACAACGCGTTTTACCAGTTTCAGCACTCGATGCAAGCGACTTCATTACACGCAATCCATTCCTCGCGCTTTTGGGAGTCGTAGGATATGCACTTGGTGTTCTGCTGGTTGCGCTTTTGACGATGAGCATTTCGCTCGTCTTCGTAGCGCGAATGGATATCCTTTCATTTCGTCGAGACGCGGCACGCACGAATAATCGCCCGTTATGGCAACGGCTCAACCTTGATATTGTCGCGGGCGTTGTTGCTCTGGTTGGGTACGCGTTTTCTCTTTATGTGACAAGTGTTGGCAACGTGCTCTCGAATGATGCACAGGTGCTGATCGCCACTCCCTTAACGATTGTCGCTCCATTCTTTCTTATTATAGGATGTCTGTTCCTGTTTCTGCGTCTCTTTCCATTGCTCTTACGATGGGGGGCATATCTTGCGGCACGAGGACGCAGTGCGGTTTCGCTGCTTGCCTTTGCACAGATTGCTCGCTCACCACGTCAGTCTTTACGTCTCACCACGTTGCTTGCACTGGCAGTTTCGTTTGCGCTTTTCACGTTGGTCTATAATGCGACCGAGGCACAACATATTCAGGAGATTGTCAATTACGAGACAGGAGCAGATTTTAGCGCGAGTCTTACTATGAACAATGGATTACCGCAAGTGCTACAACAATATCGGCCTATCCCAGGTGTCCTTGATGTCAGTGCAGGGAATGTTACGCAAGGCGTCGGCGGCACGGCAGATATTTCGATAGGCATCAATGCAGTTGATCCCTCTAGCTTTGGACACGCCGTCATTTGGCCCTCATCTCATGCCTATCAACAGGCACGTCCACTACTTTCGCAATTAGTCACATTACGGAATAATACAGCCACCGCGGATTCTGCTATACCTGCGATTGTCGATCAGGCCACAATACACAAACTTCTGCTGAATGTTGGTTCGTACTTCACATTGATAGTGAACAACGATCCTGCTCAAGCCATATACTGTAGCATTATTGGCGTCGTAGACCGCATTCCAACTATCAATGATGGTATTGCAATAGCGCAAAAAGGTAGCGACCTTTCTCCGCAAGGAGGAATTCTGGTCGATTATCAAACCTATGCTCGTGTCACCGTGCAGAAAGAACAACAAGATAAGACGCGTACTGGTCCTATTGAGCCACCACCGATCAATCAACTCTGGTTACACACAAAGGATGATGTAACTTCAGTGACAAGTGTGCGAACTGCTCTTAACAATCCTCAATATCATCTCACACAACTCGTTGATCGGCGTTTACTTTTCGCGACACTGCAATCTGACCCTCTCTATGTCATTCTTATCGGCGTGCTTGGACTCGGCACGATTGCCACGCTTTTGCTTGCGCTCATCGGTGACTTGCTCACGTCCTGGTTGAGTGCCTATACGCGTGTGACAAGTTTCGCCCTGTTACGGGCACTCGGCATTACCTCACGACAAGTGGCAAGTATGTTAACCTGGGAACAAGCGATTGTCTATGGAACTGGCATAGTGCTTGGAAGTGCCTTTGGGACACTGCTTATCGTATCCGTCATTCCAGCAATCACCTTTACTAATGCCAACTCGAATTTAAGTAATGAGCAGTTCTTTGCCTTACAATCCGCGCTATCAACACAATTTGTCGTGCCACCATCGCTCCCTTTTGTACTGCTGATACTCATCGCCATTTATGCTATAGCACTAACAATCATGGTACGCGTCACCACGCAATCGACCCTAAGTCAAGTACTGCGCTTGAACGAAGATTAGTAAGGAGCGATGTATCGCGTCCGTAGGGCAGGACGGGGCACACGTTGCGGCACATAACCGTTGCCGACATGTTGCCCCACGGACGCGATACATCACTCCCTATATAAGTACTGTGTGTATTGATACACAATATGTTCGTTACGTTCTGGGGGATCGTGCTCCCTTTCCTCTTGGGGCTGGTTCACGGCCGGGGGGTTGTGTAGGTCGCGGTCCCACTTGAATGACCGAGATGGGTCGTGTGACCCCCCCTTCTGTAGACAGGTGAATCTCCTCTCCATGATGGCATACCATGAGTGATGGGCCAGCGAGCAAGCTATAGGTTGCTTCTGTCGCCCTTACTTCGACGCGTAGACGGCAGCCACGGAACACAAGGTGGAAGGCGAGCCTTCCAAGCGCATCGGGCAGCCTCGGCGAGAAACAGAGTACTCCAGTTTGCACACGTAGGCCACCGAAGCCCGCGACGAGCACTGTCCATGCGCCAGCGAGTGAGGCCATGTGGAGTCCGTCCTGCACGTTATGATGCAGGTCGTGCAGGTCTACGAGTGCTGCCTCACCCAAGTAGTCGTAGGCGAGATCGAGTTGACCCACCTCGGCGGCAATCACCGCCTGTGTGGAGGCCGATAGCGAAGAATCGCGTACCGTCAATGGCTCGTAGTAGGCAAAGTTACGTACCTTCTGCTCTGGCGTGAATGCCTCGCCTCGCAAATGCATCGCAAGAACGAGGTCGGCTTGCTTGATGACCTGCTTGCGATAGAGGTCAAAGTATGGGAAGTGCAGGAATAGAGGATATTGGTCTAGCGTAGCTTTAGTGAAATCCCACATCTCATGCTCGGTAAAGGATTCGGCTTGCGGAGTCACTTTCAAGTGCTCATCGTATGGAATGAACATCTTTTCAGCCGCCTCGCGCCAGCTAGATGCTTCCTCGGCACTCACGCTGAGCGCATGAGCTTTCTCTGGATAAAGCTGCACCCTCTCTGAAGCCCAGTGTAGGTTACGCTGTGCCATAAGGTTGGTGTATACATTGTTGTCGGCCACGGCACTATATTCGTCAGGTCCAGTAACGCCGTCAATACGGAACTGGTCCATTGCTGTATTATAGTAGCCGAGGGAATGCCACAACCGCGCCGTCTCAACGACTAGCTCAAGGCCCACCTCCTCCTCAAATATACTATCATTGGTGGCCTCGATGTAGTAGGACACGGCGTAGGCGATGTCTGCGTTGATGTGGAACGCGGCGGTACCTGCGGGCCAGTACCCTGAGCACTCTGTTCCCCGAATGGTTCGCCACGGGAAGGCGGCACCATGCAGTCCGAACTCGATTGCATGCTCTTTCGCCTTGCCGAGAATCAGATGCCGCCAACGCAGGGCGTCGGCGGCAGCGCGTGGCATAGTCAGCGTGAGCACCGGCAGGACGGAAATTTCCGTATCCCAAAAGGCATGACCATCGTAGCCGGGACCAGTTAGCCCTTTGGCGGCGATAGGACGCCCCTCCCCACGCGCTCCCGACTGCAGGACGTGGAAGAGCGCGAAACGTACCGCCTGCTGAATCTCTGGGTCGCCATCTAACTCGATGTTTGCTCGATTCCAGAAGTCGTCCAGGTATGCCCGTTGCTCGGCCAACAGGCCCTCCCAGCCTGTCATTTGTGCCGCTGCCACCGCAGCTACGATCTGATCGTTGATCGCGGACCGAGAACGCAAACTCGACCAACCATAGCCAATGAGCTTGATGATGCGAAGCTTTTTACCCGGCTTCAGCATTCCTGTGACGGTCACGCGGACGACATCAGGGTAGCTTTCAGCCGTAACGACTGCCCCGTCTAGCCCTTCGATCTGGTGATTCATCGCCACCCCCATGCGTAGGCCACTGGCACGGGTGCGGTGAACCAACAGTCCGCCAGCATCCTGAGCATGATGCTCTTCGCTCTCAAGTGGGGATTCAAGAGCAGCCCCGACTCGAGGGTCTTTACTCTGAGATGGAAGTGCCTCGTTAGCGACCAGTTCCGATTGCACCACAACACGTACTGGATCTCCAAGGCACTCAACTTCGTAACTGATGGCTGCGATAGCTCTCTGCGTGAATGATACTAATCGTACCGAAGACACCCGAATCGTTTTCCCTGAAGGCGAGGTCCAGCGGACGTTGCGTCGGAGAACCCCATCGCGTAGGCTGAGTTCTCGCTCGTGTTCGTGGACCGTGCCATAGCGAATGTCGAAGGGTTCGTCATCAACAAGGAGACGGATAAGTTTGGCGTTGGTGACATTTATGATGGTCTGCCCCGACTCAGGATAAGCGTATCCTCCCTCGGCATAGGGTAAAGGGCGCAACTCGCAGAAGGAGTTCAGGTAGGTACCGGGAAGGCCGTATGGCTCTCCTTCATCTAGGTTGCCTCGTAGCCCGATATGTCCATTAGAGAGGGCAAAAACGGACTCGGTTTGTGCCAAAGTGTCGAGGCGAAGTTCCTCCTCGCGGACACTCCATTCCTCGACGGGGAAGGCGGAATGTTTGATCATCGTTGCCCCCCCGGTTTGATGATGTGAGTTTTGTGGGGTAGTAGTGTCTCTACTAAGCCAAGACATTCAAAGTGAACGAGCAGTCGGTTCGTCGGCAATTGGCAGACGCGCGTTTCGGGCATACGTTTCTCCTGAATATATGAGATGAATTCGCACCTCTCTGACTATATCATAGAATGGGCATTATGTATCATCGAAAATATAGGGGGTCACAGGAGGTTTGCGTGGAGGCATGATTGGTTTTCGTAGGGACCCGATTATGCTCTTTTACACATTGGTACGCCAACAGGGTGTCATGAATGAGACCCCTACATTTCATGCTTCAACATCCTATCAACCCCTATCGCAACTCCAGCACCGAACGTGGTAGCAAGGAAATTCACTACATCGTTATTCACCCACGCTATACCTCGCAATGGAATAGTGTGTGTACCGCAGTTGTGAATGCGTCGCTCGGTCTCTTTCTTGCATACGGGACAGTAGTACATTGCCTGCACAGTAGCGCCTAAGAAGCTGTCAAACAAGCTGCCAGCAAGTCCGCTTACTAGTCCAATAAGTGAGAGTGGAATGTAACGCTGCCTTTGCAGGAGTGCGTAGAAGAGTCCGAGCGCGGTTGCACCGATGGCGGCGACGCCTGTTCCTAAAGGCGTGATACCACCAGAGGTACCGGGCGCAATGCGTTTGCCTGTGGTGATAAGACGTGGAGGCTGTATGCTGAGTGTTCCAAGTTCTGTGGCCCATGTATCCGCCGTAGCTGTGGCGAACGCACCGATGTATCCTGCCTCACACGCACGACGCGCTATAGACGAGGGACTTATCCCATAGCCGAGGGCCAGAAGTGTCGCGACACCGCCATTGGCTGCGACTTGCAGAATATCGCGTTCGGAGCCTTTGCTGAATTTGTCTTCGGCAAGCGTGGCTTTATCACGTTCACGAAAATGTGAGAGGAGACTTGATGAGACAAAAAAGAAGATTAATGAGAGGCCCCATGACCAGCCACCAAAACTCACCGTTGTCGTACCTGTGATAATCGCTCCCGCGACCCCGCTACGTGTAAGTGAGCGTCTTCGATAGGCAAGCGATGCAACACCACTGCTGAAGAGAAATCCTAGCAGTGTGCGTGGCACTATTTTCTTGGATACGTATGACATAAATTGACACCTCGTTAGGAATCGAGTCCATTTGTGTTACAGAATGAAGATAATAACAGTTCTATT
>CAXTWV010000094.1:7001-11135 GCA_964248005.1 uncultured Ktedonobacteraceae bacterium
TCTTGATCAAATTGCCAATCGCTGATTGCCTCAATTTCGATGTAGAGGTGCGGGTGTAACGGGTCAATATGTTTACTGAGATGAATGTCTACAACGCGGTTGTCGTTGAGGCCGAGTCCTTCACAGAGAGCATCCTGTGTGATTTTGAGACCGCCGTCGAGATCACGTTTTAGAGGTGTCGTGAAATAGAAGTCGAGGAAGAGGGCCAGATAGCCCTGGCGGAAGGAAGAAAGTAGTTCATCATGTATGTGTCCTTGCCGTTCGAGTGTGCGCAGAGTATCACGCACTTGCTGCTTGAAACGGCGTGCAACGACTGTACTGACACGGTGCCCATCAACGGTTGCATATTGCTCGTTGATGCTTGGAGGAAGTGGAAGTGTGAGGTGTAGTGTGGACGGCGGCCTTCTGGCGTCCTGGCTATGAGGGGTATCCTTGCCCTGTTCGCTCATAGAAAACTCCTGCACTCTCTGCGAATAGTACTTTTAGGTAGACTACATTGCGCATATTGTATCATATCAACATGTTTTATCGTGTATATAACATTGTTGTCAAGCTGTAAAAAGAGTGTTACACTCTGTGCTATTAAGGCTGTTGGCCCAGGCAGTCTTTAGGGAAGTATTGGCTATGAGTCGTGGAACGGCGAAAGCGAGGAGCAAACGTGATTACGTGTAATAACTGTGGGACGATAAATCCTGATACTGTAAGAAATTGTCAGAATTGTATGGCACTCTTGCCAGCGCCCATGGGCAAGGGTGAAAGCGGAGTGAATGCGCGAGCAGGTAACCAGGACCAGCCAGCACTTCCAGCATGGCTTGAGTCACTACGTGCCGGTGATCGCCCTGCTGTTGAGCCAAAGAGCTTCTCACCAGAGGACATGCGTGAAGATAGCATGGTGCCGAGTTGGATGCAACCAAATCGCTCGCATGACGAAAAAAATTCCAATTCCTATCCGTCAATGCGCTCTGCAGCGACTCCCGCCCCCAATACAGATGAAGGCTATGCACAGGAGAGAAACATTTCCGCCAATTCGCTCATTGATGCGAATTCGCTTCCCTCATGGATGCAACCAGAAAGACCACAACCACCACAACAGAATATCGCGGCGTCTAGTCTTGTTCAACCAGAGTTTATGCCCGATTGGATGAAGACGATGCAACCTTCATCTTCAACGCAACCTTCGGCACCTTTACCACAACAACAGAAGCCACCTACTCAACAGCCGTCATTTCCGGCGCAGGGTTTCTCGGCACAACAATTGATCGATCCACAAGCATTGCCAAACTGGATGCAACAGGAGGGCGGTCAACATTTCACGCCACCCGCACAATCGCCCATGAATCAACAGGGTAGTGGACCTACAGGTCAACCAGGATTTGCCGCCTCTTCGTTGCTCGATATGAACGCGCTACCATCATGGATGCGTGAGGGTGAACGGGGCGGGCAAGAGCAACGTGGACCACAACAAGCACAGCAAGTACCGCAGCAACAATCGTGGCAGGTACCGCAGCAGCAAACGCCATATCCTCCTGTTTCAAGAAGCAATGCCTCTGGTCAGAGTCAAGGTGGCACGCTTTCGATGGGATCGCTTATTGACGTGAATGCGCTCCCCGAATGGTTACGCTCGGAAGCCAATAGCTCACAGAGTCAGCAGGGACAGACAGAACAAGCGGGCAATCGCTATACAGGGTCCAATACGCCTCCTAATTATAATGTCCCTCCTCGTGCGGAAAATGTGCGTGTTCCCAACCGTCCACGTAATGAGACTGGAACAAACGAAGGTAGTGAAGTGGCGGCGAATGTCTTTTCATCTATGCTTGGAGTAGCTTCAAACGCTCCACAATATCCTGCACAACCGCAGCAGCAACAAGGCTATCCTGGATATTCCAGTGGACAAGCAATGGGCAGTACGCCTATGCCATTCAATCAGGGACAAGGAATGCAGAATCCACAGGGATACGGACAGCAGAGCTACGGACAAAATGCGCAAAGTGGCTATTCTATGCAACCAACGCCGGGGAATTATCCTGGTATGGGACAGGGAAATTATCTAGGACAGCAACAGAATCAGGGCGAGAAACCAGCAAAGAAGGGTGGACTCTTCGAGGCTATCCGTAATTTCTTTTTCCGATAGTAAGAAAGCAAAAGGACTGTGAAGATGTATACGCAACCTCATCCAGGGGAAGGGCAGAGGCAAGATAGGCAAGAAGTTCCGATTCAGAATCAGAATACAGCATCTGCTAATTCATTACTGGTTGCAGACTGTGGTACCGTCTTTACCAAAGTCTCGCTGTTCGGGCTTGTTGAAGGCCAGTATCGTCTTATGGCACGTGGCGAAGCTCCTACAACGATTCTTCCACCACAGAACGATATTACTCAGGGTATCATCGAGGCTATCGGCATCATTGAGCAGATTACTGGACGCCAGTTTCTCTCACAAGGCCAACTGGTCACGCCTGAAGAGGAAAACGGCGATGGGGTCGATGCCTTTATCACGACCATTAGTGCGGGTGGCCCAATTCAACTCGTTGTGCTCGGTGCTGTCAATAGTACACTGGAAGCACTGGCTGAGCAGGCTGTGTCAGGCTTGTATGCGGAAACACATGCATTGCCATCACCATCGTTTGTCGCTGCTAACACCATGACGCCAGTTTCAGGTGCGTTGGTTGGGCAATCACAAGGCGCGATTGGCTGGACACCAGAGCGGCTCGCGCTAGAGTGGGAACGGCAGTTAGGACATATGCGTGAAATTCAGCCCCATGCCGCGCTGATTGTTGGTATGGCTGATGGTTCGAGTGGGCCTGTTCCTCTACAGGAGGCGTGCCAATTGTTGGTCAATGCCGCCAAGGAACACGAAGAGCGTTATGGGTCGGACGAAAACACTGTCGCGGTGCTTTACGCGGGTGCGCCACAATATATAGATGCTGTACGTCGTATGCTATACGGGGTCGCGGATGTAACCCGTGTTGATTCGCTGGTCTCGCAGGCGCAGTTAGGGTCAATCAGTATCGCGGTGGGAGCATTGCATGAGCGCAGTGTCTTGCAGCGTATTCCTGGCTATGGTCGCGTGCAGGCATGGTCAAATGCTGAACCTGTTGCCACCGCTACCTCGTTAAGTAGCCTTGTCCGCTTCCTGGCACAACACTATGCAATGAATGTCACAGCGGTTGACGTGGGAGGAGCTACAACAACCGTTATGCTTGCCGGAGAGCAAGGCGAATTTGTGCCGAACGTCAATGTGGGCATTGGGGTAGCGTCGGGCATGGCAGCTGTTTTGCAACAGGCAGGAGTGCAACGTATCACGCGTTGGCTGCCATTCGCGCTTTCGGAAGAGGAATTGCGGCAATTTGTACTCAATCGCGTCGGACACCCGCATGTGTTGCCAGTCAGTCCACGAGATTTACAGATTACGCACGCTATCGCACGTGAGGCAATGATCTTAACGGTCGATATGGCAAAGCGAAACACGACCAATTGGCCTGATGCCGATCTAATTCTCGCCACGGGTGGTGTTTTAGCCCACGCGCCGACCTATGGACAGGTGGCCTTGATGCTCCTTGATGCATTGCAACCACGTGGCGTCACCTCGCTTGTGCTAGACAAAACAATGCTGATCTCGCAACTTGGAGCCGTCGCGACCGTCGCCCCGATTACAGCCGTTCAGGTCAACGAAAATGATGCCGTAACACACCGTCTTGGGACATGTGTTGTACCCTTTGGGCAACTGCAACCGGGGCAAGTGGCGTTAACCGTTGGCGTCGAATATACCAATGGGCGACAACATAAAGTCGATGTGATGACCGGCTCTATCGAGGTTGTTCCGTTACGTCCGAACGAGCAGGCATTACTGACGCTCTTTCCCGCGCCCGGCGTCGATGTAGGGCTTGGACCAGGAGAGCGTGCGCGTGCCGCCGAAGAGATTGATGGTGGGCTTGTCGGTCTCATCATTGACGCACGAGGTCGCCCTTTCGCAATTCCAACCGACGAAGCCGAGCGGCAGGCACGAATTATGCAATGGATGCAAGCTATCGGTGCCTAAAACAAGAGATACGGGTCTGATGTATCACACCCTACCCCACAAAACCCAATGGGGGCCCGGCGGGGGGGGTGGTTCAACAGACCCCGAGAGAAAAATTT
>CAXTWV010000094.1:11145-14024 GCA_964248005.1 uncultured Ktedonobacteraceae bacterium
ATGGATGCAAGCTATCAGTCCCTAAAAAATTTTATAGGGGGCTGATTTATTACACCCTCCGCACGCCACCCATTTGCGCCCTGCGTCGCGGGTGTGATAAATCAGACCCGTACAGAAATATTACGAGGAGTATACAGGGATGGCCTATCAGCCTGGGTGGTCTGTGGTCCCGCAGACGGTGGTGAGGCGGGAACGTTGGCCTGGTGGGTATAGAGGAAACGCGCTGGCACGCGGCGTGCCATTGGTGTATAGCGGACAAGAGGTACAACCTGACCAACCTGTGCTACGCATGGAGCATCGCATCGCGACGGGCGGTATCATGCAAGATGAGGTCGTCCCCGCAGGTCTCTATGGACACGTCGTCGATATCACGCAACGCGGCGGTATCGTTATTGAGACACAGGCAGCTGTAGTACATGGTGAAATTGGCGCGGGTAATCAAGTCGCAGGCACTTTGCATGTCATACAGGGCGAGACGCTGAACCGTCAATTACCTGCGGGTGCAATTCTCGCTGTAGCAGGCTCTCTCAGCTTTGTTATGCTTCGGCAAGCACTACTTGCTGGCGTGTCTGGTATCATCGCAGGCAGCATTGCCATACGCGACTTTGAGGGCTTCCTGCGCACGGACGTGATTCAGTTGCTTGAGGACATGGATATTGAGCAGGCACAGGCCATGCTTCCACCCATGACGGTTCTGTTTACAGAGGGATTGGGAACGGCGTCTATGGCGGAACCGACGTTTCGCGTCCTGCAACAATGGCAAGGGTCACTCGTTTTACTGTCAGGCATTACCTCTCCACGTCGGGGTATCGTGCCTGAACTCATTCTTTCGTTCTCTCCCGGAGAGATACAGCGTTATTGGCAACCAGTACAGCAGGACCTTTCGCTCTCACTTGGAGCGCGGGTACGTGTGGAGAGTGGAGCACATGAGGGAGCAATAGGTAGTATAGCGTATATTTTTTCCTATGAACACGTCTTTCCTTCCGGTATCAGGAGTCGCGCACTCCTTCTGCGGCTTGGCGATGGTTCACCGTTGGTGATTCCAACAACCCTTGCTCAAAGGATAGGTTAAACCGCATAGACGCGTGATTATCCACATTCTTACCAAGTTATCCACAAATTTCCAGAGAAGTTGTGGATAACTTGTTGTGCCCGTTTTAGGTCGGTCGTTATTACCTCACCAGTACCTTTCACCTATTCATTTGCAGCATCAGGAAAGCATCACGTAAGGTTATACTTGTATGTCGTTCTCTTTCATGCATAGAGCGTCGTAATCAAACATATTGGCCCACTCCATAGAGTTATAAAAAATAATGAGGAAAGTAATATGAGTGAAAAACCACGTATTCTCATAGTTGACGATGATACAGCATTATTGCAGGCTTTGCCGCAAGCGTTGTATATTCGCATGCATGATGTAGACGTAGACACGTCTGATTCGGCTGTAGAGGCACTCGACCTGCTCCAAAAAAGTGATTATGATGCTATTGTGAGCGATATCAAAATGCCGGGGATGGATGGCCTCGCGCTACTGGCAAAGGTGCAAGAACTACGACCAGAGACGCCGACACTGTTAATTACAGGGCATGGTGAGCATGATCTCGCTGTGCTGGCCTTGCGCGGCGGTGCCTACGATTTTATTCAAAAGCCGATTGACCGCGACTACTTTGTCGCGGCACTATGGCGTGCCATTCATACGCGTCAGTTACGCCGACAGGTGTATGAGCAACAACTTGCTCTCAAATTGCATGCCGGTTCGCTCGAAGGCTTAGTACAACGCCGCACACGAGAACTGATCGAGGCTAACACGGTCAAGGATAAATTTCTCAGCATCGTCTCGCATGAACTCAAGATGCCACTCGCGAACCTGAAAGGCATGACGCAGATGCTGCAACGCCAGATCGAGAGTAGCACGGCATCCGATTTGATCTATCGTGGCCTGAGCGATATGGAACGTTCGCTTGACCGCACTGAGGTCCTTGTGCAAGACCTGCTCGATACATCGCTCATCGAAACGAATATGTTTACCCTGCATCGTACACGTTGCGACTTGGTAGAGTTGTGCCGCGAATTATTGAACGAATATACGGCTGGTGCTGGTCCTGATTTAAGTTTTGACTATCTCGGTAATCCTATTGAGGTCGAGGTAGACCGTGACCGCATCTGTCAGGTGTTACTCAACCTCTTCACAAATGCACGCAAGTACGCGCCCAAAGGTTCGCCTATCACGGTGACACTTCAACAGTCGGGCTACGAGGCAACCATTTCGATTCGCGATATGGGTATAGGCATGCCGGAAGAGGTCATTCCGCACATCTTCGATCAGTTCTATCGTGCCCCCGGTGTAGAAGTACAAAATGGCTCACGTCCCGGTCTCGGTCTAGGACTCTACATCTCACGTAAGATTGTCGAGCGACACGGCGGACGTATCGAGGTCATGAGTAGCCCAGGGAATGGAAGTGTCTTCTCGGTTATCCTCCCCATATACGTGAACCCACAAACGGAGGATGTAGAGGGGATCGCAACGCTGACACCCAACACACAGGCAATCTGGACGATGGTCCGGTAATTTACGATATGACACCCCTTGTAGGGACCGATTTATCACGTCCTCGTCGGCAATTGCATTGTTCGCAAGAAGTCAGAAAATCTTCCATTACCTCCAACATTGACAACGCGACGAGGACGTGATAAATCGGTCCCTACACACGGTGCGATACTATAAAGGATTTCATAATGCTTGACAATTTAACCGACATACCAACGCAAACCAGCACGAAGGCACACGGCTCATTGGATGCTGATATCATCATCAAGAATGCCCCGGACCCGGTGTTTATCTCGGACCTGGAAGGCAAGATTTTATCGGCTAATGATGC
>CAXTWV010000094.1:14124-15637 GCA_964248005.1 uncultured Ktedonobacteraceae bacterium
GCGATTGGTATTCTGCGCGATATGCGAGCTTACGAGAAAGTCGTGGAAGACCTGCAAGAGTCGAAGTCCGAACTGCAAGAAAAAATCCTCGACCTGGAAAAATTTGAAGAGGTCGTGGTAGGGCGTGAACTGAAAATGATTGCGTTAGAAAAGGAAATCGAAAATCTTAAGCGTGAGCTTGGGAAGTTCACGCAGGGACAGACTAAATGGACATAGCCCAACAGGTGTTGGTAGGGACCACGTTTACGGCGTCCACAAGCGATTATGCAGCATCTAATCAACAGATGGAAGCAGAGCAGCCGCTTACAACGCAAGAACGCCTGGAACTGGAACAACTGCGACGTGATTACGCACTGCTGGCAGAGCAAAAAAACGCGTTGGAGATGCGCGTCTTCAAAGGCGAGGAGCGACGCCGTGCCCTGCTCCACATCCTGAGTGATCTCAACATGCTCAATCGCAAGCTTGCCGATCAGCGCAAAGCCATGATTCACATTCTAGCTGACTATGAGCATGATCGCAGTCACTTAGAAAAGCAGACTGAACGTCTGGATAATTCACGCCGCGCTTTGATGCACATTCTGCAAGATTCGCACTCATCCAATCTGCGTTTAGAGAACAGTCGTAAAGCGATGATTCATATCATGCGCGATCTCAAGGAGACTACGGCGGAGGTGGAGCGACGTGAGCAGGAGTTGCGTGAGAAGCAAGAGCAGCTTGTGCAAGCGGGCAAACTCGCGACATTGGGTGAATTGACAACCGGTGTGGCGCATGAACTGAATAATCCCTTGAACAATATCGGTCTCTTCATCGGTAACGCCATCGACTTGATTGAGCTTGGTTTGAGCGATACACAGCCCGACCGTATTCTACAAGAACTCAGTAGTGCGATGCAGCAGGTACGAAAAGCCACCGAAATTATTTCGCACCTGCGCACCTTTGGGCGTGCGGCCTCGGTAAGCTACGAGCCAGTGGTGCTGAGTCAGGTGATTCGCCGCGCGATTTCATTAATGAAAGAACAATTGAGGCTGCGCCAGATCGAGGTACAACTGGACTTTTCAGACGAAGATGTGACTGTTGTCGGCAACGCCATTCAGTTAGAGCAGGTCTTCATCAATCTGCTCTCCAATGCGCGTGACGCAATGGCCCATGTGCCTCATAAAGGAATTACGATCAGTTATGCGGTACAGAGCAACATGGTCGAGCTACGTTTTTGTGATACAGGACCCGGAGTGCCTGCTGGTCTTGAACAACGCATCTTTGACCCATTCTTCACGACAAAAGAGGTGGGTGCGGGCACAGGTCTCGGTCTCTCCATCACTTACGGCATCATCAAAGAGCACCAAGGCACCATCGCCATCGACAATCACCCCGGCGAAGGCGCGAATTTCCTGATTCAGTTACCGCGGCAACGAGGGGAATAAAGACATAATATAGATGGTTTGCATGATGTGCCCTCTTGCACATCATGCAAACCATCTATATTTATAAAGGAATGCTTTGGGCGAAATGGAAC
>CAXTWV010000095.1:0-4669 GCA_964248005.1 uncultured Ktedonobacteraceae bacterium
CCTTGACCACTGAGCACACCATTAATACTGGCCTGTAATGGTGTTGAGAACTTGTTGTAGCTTTGCATCTTGGGTCGGCTGTACCCGCCATTGAGGATGGTAGAAAGCTGTTTGTAGATGGGCAGTTTGGCTTGTACAGCGGAATCGCTGGCGACATCAGGACGACTTGAGATGAGACCTGCGTTGAGTGCAAGCGAGGTTTGTGTGTCTTTACTCAGCATGTAGTCAATAAATTTCCATGCCTCGTCCTTGTACTGTGAGAATGCATTGATGCCTAAGACCCAGCCACCGATACAGCCATGTCCGGTATTGCTACCTTCTATTAATGTTGGCGCGACTCCCACTTTGCCCGCAACCTTTGACTTCTTCGGGTTGTTTGCTAAAGCGAAGGCGAAGGTCCAGTTACGCATGAAGGGGGCAAGGCCGTTATTGAACAAGTTGAGAATATCGTTTGGGGCATACGTGTTGGTGCCGCTTGGAGCAAGCTTTGACGTATACACCAGATCATGCATATATTGCAATGCATCGACCTGTGTCTGACCCGTAAGCTGGAAATTCCCTGGTTCGCCAATTGTTCCACCTGCCCCCCATACATATTCGAGCCACTCGTCAACGATAGCCTCAATCTTTTTGCCAGGAATGAGATAGCCATACTTGACGCCGTTTGCTGACTCGCCCGCGACAATCTGCTTCGCCATTGTTGCTAGTTGTTCGCGGGTCTGAGGCACGGTTCCACCATATTTCGCGACAAGGTCGGTACGATAGTACAGCATTCCGATATCCATGTAACGCTGAATGCCATAGAGTTTGCCATTGACGTTGCCAATCGTTGCCGCACCGGGCCAAAATTGCTTCAGGTAACTCGCGTTCGCATACTGGTCAATGGGGGCAAGCCAATTGGTTGCCGCGAATTGAGCAGGCCACGTCACGTCCATTTGGAGAACATCGGGTGTGGACGATTGCGAGCGGAGCGAATTTAATATCTTTGTATACTGGTCGTTTGTGACAATCGGAAGCTGAACTAACTCAACCTTAATCTTGCCTGCGTTGAGTTGATTGAACTTGTTAACTTCATTGACCTGCTCTCCCGTTTGATCGATGCCAGCAGCGAATTGGATAGTGACAGGACCGTTAGAGCTTCCCGTACTGCTAGAACCTCCGCAAGCCGCAAGCAATGGACTTAATGCAGTTGCTCCTAGACTCAACTTGAGACCGTTGCTGAGAAGCTCTCTGCGGCTCGTCTTGTGTGTTTCTAACGATGGAGTAGACTCCACATCTTCGGTTTTTGAGGGTACAATAGACGAAAGAAGCGTTTCATCTCTGGTTTCCATGACGTTGCCTTTCTTGACTGACACGAAATAGGAACAGTACTCCAAACTCTCTTGACATTTTAATAACTCATAGTGATATATATTATAATATGAAAGAATGACTTGTAAACAGGAAAGTTCTGTTAGCAAAGAATTTCAGAGAAGAGAGGGAAGCAATGATGAGCACACCCATAACTAGATCGAATACATTCCTGAGTGAAGGTGCGAAGTATACAGGGCCAATTATTGATACAGATATCCATGAGACATTCTCCTCATGGCACGACCTTGTGCCATATTTGAAAGAGCCGTGGCGTGGGTTGATTATCAATGGCTCATGGAAGGGTGCCATTCAACTCACAGCTCACTGGGCAAGTCATGGTGTCAATCGGGTTGACGCAAACCCTACGTCGGGTGCGCCTGCTGGCTCTAGCTACGAACTACTCAAAGAACAGATATTTGACTTGTATCCGATTCAGTATGGCATTCTGACGGGGCAATTTTTACCTGGAATTATGCCGATGCAATTCGAGTTCGCATCGGCTCTCGCTTCAGCTTACAACGATTTTGTGTTTGAGCACTGGCTTCGTCGAGATGCACGTATACTCACTAGTATACACGTTGCACCACAAGACCCACAAGCGGCAGCACGAGAAATTGATCGTGTTGGCGATCACCCACAAGTTGTGCAGGTGATGTTACCAATCGCGCAAACGGCATATGGTGATCCTTTTTATCATCCCATCTTTGAAGCAGCCGAGCGTCACAATCTGGTTGTAGCACTGCATCACTCTGGCCCTGTACATGGATCACTGGGACAAGGACGCTACTACATCGAATGGCATGTCAACGTGCCACAAGGTGCTATGTCAATGCTCACAAGCTTTGTGGTCAATGGGGTCTTTGACAAGTTTCCATCACTGAAATTCGCGGTGCTTGAAAGTGGCTATAGTTGGCTACCACATCTTATGTGGCGACTCGATCAGAACTATCGCTCGCTACACCAGGAAATTCCCTGGGTGAAACGTCTGCCTTCGGAGTATATTCGCGAACGCGTGAAGTTTTCTACCCAACCAACAGAAGATATTAGTGTGCAGAACTGGATGCGTCTTATCGACATGCTTGAAAGTGACCGTATGCTTCTCTTTGCTACGGACTATCCACATTGGGATTTCGATTCGCCAGAAGAGTCTATTCCGCGAGGTTTGCCAGCAGACCTACGACAGCGTATCTTTTACGAAAACGCACGCGAATTGTACGGGCTAGATTAGAGAGAGGATGGATATGAACTATCGTGTTTGTCATGTGGAGGACATTCCGCGTGGCGAGATGCGGGCATTTACGATAAAAAATATTCCTATGATTGTGGTGCATAGTCAAGATGGAGCATTCCACGCCATCTATAGAATTTGTCCGCATCAGCGTGGCGATTTATACTATGGATTGTTGGGTGGTTTGACCGACGCAACGCAACCTGGGAAAGAGTTTGAGTATATACGCGAGGGTGAAATATTGCGTTGTCCCTGGCACAGCTTTAGCTATGATGTGACAACAGGGGTTTGTCTGACAGCACCAGAAAAGTTGCGTGTCAAAACCTATCCAGTGACAGTGCGTGAGCACGAGGTGTTTTTAGATATATGAAATTCTGGCATCTGCCGCATTTTGCGGCAGATGCCAGAATTTCATGTTTATGTCTAATCGGCGCGTGCTAATCTGCGTTCCAGGAAGCCTGAGAGCAGGGCTAGTGGATAGCAGATCAGGAGGAAAATGAGGGCACCGAAGATATAGGTGAATAGCTGTCTATCAGGGTTTGAGGATTGCGTAGTTGCCAATGCGGTTGTCGTGGTTTGCAATTCTATAACCCCGCCTACCGCACTGAGCAGTGCGGTATCTTGCACGAGAGTAATGAAGTAGTTGGTAAATGGCGGTATTGTAATGCGTATCGCTTGTGGCAAGACAATATGACGCATAGTCTGTCGTGAGTTTAAACCTAAACTTAGTGCAGCCTCGCCTTGCCCCTTGTCCACTGTCTCGATGCCGGCACGAAATACTTCAGTCAGGTATGCACCGTAGTTGAAGCTTAACCCAATAATGCCATAGAAGGCTGCGTCGAAGGACTGTGGATCAGGCAACAAGCTATTGCTTTGCAGTGCCGTAGCAATCTGGTAGACAACGTTGTATGGATCAAACCCTATTGCAGATAACGCTATACTCACACCAAAGCCCCAGAGCAACAGTTGTACGAGAATAGGTGAGCCACGTATCACCTCAACATAGATAAACGCAATCCAGCGTATAGGGGCGAAGCGGGATAGACGTGCCAGCGCACCAATCAAACCAAAGATGGTTGCCAGTATCACACTCATGATTGATAACACAATCGTCAGGCCAGCTCCTGCGAGCATTACAGGCAAGTCCAAAAGCAGAAACTCATGGTAGGAATAAAGATAGTAAAGAAATCCTGCGATAGCAAGTGCCAGGATGACATAGAAACCGTAGTTGAGTGCCGCAAAACTAGAACGTGTTCCCAATAAACCACGCGGCTCGGCAACAGCTGCTTTTTGCATCTACTTTCCTCCTTTCTTAGAGTGCAGCACGTAGACGACGTTCAAAAGAACGTGCGAAGTACGAGATAGGCAGGCTAAGAACAAGATAGCATACAATGGTCAAAAAGTAGATTGGCAGTAAGTTGCTCCCATTACGGTCACGCCAGAAATCGAGTGTTGAAGTCAATTCAGATCCCCCAATTACGCTGATAATAGCGGAGTCTTTCAACATGTAAATCAAGTCATTGGCAAATGGCGGAATCATAAGTGGAATTGACTGGGGAAAGATAATGCGGAAGAAGCTTTGTTGCTCTGTCAATCCCAAAGAGAGTGCCGCTTCGCCTTGTCCCTTATTCACAGAGGCAAAGCCTGCCCGAAACACCTCCGCTTCGTAGGCCGAATAATTCAAGGCAAGCGTAGCAATACCCGCTGTCCACGCGTTATCGTAAGGCGCGAGACCATAGACAGCAAGGAACAAACTCAAGCCGTAGTAGATGAGGAATATTTGCGCAATCATTGGCGTACTACGTATAACCTCGATATATATACGTGCAGGTTTGTTCAGCCAAGTTATAGGCGAATTACTTGCCTGGGCCAGTCCAAAGCCTAAGAGCAACGCCAGAGGAAAAGAAACGGCACAATAAATAATAGTGTGTAACAGACCATTAAGAAAATCTGGAAGAGCCTGTATGATGAGGTTCATACGCATTTGTCCTTTTTGTAAGAGACCCGATAGATATGGTGCTGGGGGGGGGGGGGGGGGGCGGCCCCCCGGCCGCCACCCAAAGGAAGTGGGGGGTTTTTTTTAATAAA
>CAXTWV010000095.1:4679-15631 GCA_964248005.1 uncultured Ktedonobacteraceae bacterium
GGGGGGTCCCTGTTGGGGCCCCCCACCCCCTCCCCCCCAGCACCATATCTATCGGGTCTCTTTTATCAAATCAATGTTACATCACGCCTATGCTCGCTTGCTGGTCGTTCATAAGCTGCCACTTGGTATAGATTTTTTTCAGCGTGCCATCCTTTTTGAGATTGGCAAACGCTTGGTTAATCTCAGGTAATAACTTTGCCGTATTCGCACTGCTCTTGTTGAACCCGACATAGTAATTATCAGGGTAGATTGGCTTGCCGAGCAACGTCAACTGTGAGATTGGTGTTGCTCCAGGGCCTGTACCCAAGATATAGTAAGCTGCGATAGGGAAGTCGAGGAAAAAGGCATCAACTTTTTTCTGTACAAGGTCGCTAAACGCGATATTACCTGCATATGACTTGACGTTAATCTTAGAGTCTGCTTTCATCAGTGTCTCAGCAAGATAGCCCGAACCTGTGCCAACCGTGTAGCCCTCTAAATCTTTTACACTGGTAGGCGTCTTACCTGTGAAGCGGCTGTCATCCTTACGGACGATGACTTGTTGTCCATAGCGATAGTAGGGGTCAGAAAATAATTCGGTCTTCTCGCGGTCGGCAGTCTTCTCCCAGCCATTCATTACGAAGTCAACTTGATTGGCTTGCAGCGCCTGTTCGAGGTTGCCATAACACACCTCAACCTGCTTCTGCTTGACGCCCATGAGACCCGCAATGGCGGTTGCGATCTCGACCTCAAAGCCAACGAGTGGACCCTTTGGGTTGGTAGGGTCTTGAAAGACATAGGGAGCACCACTGACATAATCCGCGCCCCATTGTATAAGGCCAGGATTTTTCAAGCCTGCGGTGCCAACAGGTGTAACACCAGCAGTCGCGGCTGTTGTCCCACCAGTTGTGGTACTCACATTGCCACCACAAGCAGCCAATAGAGCTTCTAAGCCACCTGCGATTGAGAGAAGCCCACCAGCTTGTCCCACACGTTTCAACACTGTTCTACGGTTTATTTCGTAAGACATGGGATAGAATGCCTTTCTGTTCTCGGTCCTGGAAAATAATTAAAAACACACTAGGGCAAGACAGACAGCACGCGTTCCAGGAATGCTTGCGTGCGCTTTTCTTTTGGTTTCCTGAAAAGTTCTTCAGGATCACCTTGCTCGATAATGCAGCCATCGGACATGAAGACGACCCGATCAGATACATCACGCGCGAATTGCATCTCGTGTGTCACCACAACCATCGTGCTACCTTCATACGCGAGATCTTTCATGACTCTGAGAACCTCACCCACCAGTTCAGGGTCAAGGGCGGAGGTTGGCTCATCGAAGAGCAATGCACGTGGTTGCATTGCCAGAGCACGCGCAATGGCGACACGCTGCTTCTGTCCGCCAGAAAGACGGCTCGGATAGACATCACGCTTCTCCGAAAGGCCCACCTTTGCTAGCAGACTTTCACCCAATGCCATTGCTTGATCCTTAGGAAGTTTACGTACAAGCAAGGGTGCTTCGATGACATTTTGAATTACCGTCATGTGTGGAAAAAGATTGAAGTTTTGGAAAACCATGCCGACTTCACGGCGGATAGGACTTAGCTGTTTTACAGAGAGTGAGGAGTCGAGCAATTTGCCCTCGATGTAGATTTCGCCGCTTGTCGCCTTCTCTAACACATTGAGGCAGCGAATGAGCGTACTTTTGCCGGAACCGCTAGGGCCAATCAGCGCGACGACTTCGCGTCTACGCACTTCAAAGTCAATATCTTTGAGGACGTGCTTGTCACCAAAGAACTTATTCAGTTTCTTGGCCTGAATAATAAAATCGCCCTCAACGGGTTTAATCGAGAGAGGGCCACTTTCAACAATGGTGGCAGGCGTGGGAACAACACTAGCTGTTCTGTTCTCTTCGGAGTTCATTTATGCTCCTTCGTTTGCTGCAAAGGCACTCCGCGACGATACAAGGCAGCCATTATCGTCGCTAAAACGCAGCTATGTAGTATTGAAATAAGTATAGAGACTCATAAATGCTCTGTCAAGCATATGATATAGCTTGACAGCGAAAATATTGTAGGGGTCTAATTCTATTACACCCTGTGAGCGATTGATTCTATATCCAGGATTGGGAAGACGGTTCAGCATCCTCTAACATGGTAGAATGCCAACAGGGTGTAATAGAATTAGATTCCTACAATCGACGTATCTATAGTATTTTGTTAAACCGCATAATCGGTCCATACAATTAGTCACTAACATTCAAAAGTGAACGGGTACATTCTCATGGCATTTTTTGCAGCACCTCATGCTACTTTGTATTACGACATTTTTTCGACAGATATCACAGAAAACGTGACAGAGGTCCCGTCTTCCGCTGTGCTGTTGCTTCACGGCTTCATGGGGACACCCACAAGCGACTTTGCAGCACAACTACCCCGCTTGAGAAGCCAGTATACAGTGCTTGCACCACATCTGCATGGTTACGGACTTTCTTCCCATCGTACAGAATACAGCCTCTCCTATTATCGTGAAGATGTCGCTGATCTCGTTGCACTCCTGAACGCGCTGCATCTTGATACGGTCAATGTCCTTGCGTTCAGTGATGGCAGTATCGTTGCGTTATTGCTCGCCGCACTACATCCACAGCGTGTCAGAGCGTTAGCGGTTTTGGGAGCACAAGCTAGCGTTGACGAACAAGATGCTACGGCACTTCGCCAGTGGCTACTCGAACAACCACTGTCTGAGGTATGGCAACAAGAGTTGACACGTGTACATGGCGCTCCCTACTGGCGTTCACTGCTACCGATGTTTGTCAAAGGACAGGAAGACCTTGTACAAGCTGGGGGTATTCTCGTTACGGATGAGGAGTTAGCAGCTATTCAGTGTCCAGTATTGCTCATGCATGGGAAACGGGATCGCGTTGTGCGTGCTGAGTATGCCGATGTGCTACATGAACGCATTCCGCACTCGAAGCTGTTGTTGTTCGATGCGGGACATGCAGCGCATTTAAGGTATGAGCAAGCATTTACGGAGATGGTGATGCACTTTTTCATGAGACCACATGAATTTACGCTGTAGGGACCGATTTATCACATCCTCGTCGGCAATTGATGCGTCAAGAGGACGTGATAAATCGGTCCCTACATTCGACGTATCCCAGTACATGTGTTCATTTGGATAATCAGACTTGTACAGACGTTTTCGCATCCACAAATATTCTGAAAATAACCCTCGTTGCAAAACGTGGTATGCTAGTATGGAAATTTATCTATTGTCCTGATGTAGCTGAGGAGTTGTAGTCTGATGACAACCGAGAAGGTTGCTATTATCATTCCCGCGCTGAACGAAGAGGCCGCTCTTCCACCCCTGCTGGCAGAGATTCCCCCCGATATCGCTCAATACATTCTTGTTGTTGATAATGGGAGTACCGATGCCACGGCTACAGTAGCGAAAGCAGCAGGTGCCACGATTGTGCCTGAGCCGATACGCGGGTATGGTCGTGCTTGCTTGAGTGGCTTTCAAGCGGCAAGGCAGTTGGGAGCCGATATCCTTGTCTTTATGGATGGTGATGGGAGCGACGACCCTGCTGACCTTACGCTAATGCTCGCGCCACTGTTCGAGAGACGTGCGGATTTTGTGATTGGTTCCCGTATAAGCCAACGCGCCGAGCGAGGTGCTATTCTCGCGCAGGCACGCCTTGGCAATTGGCTTGTCAGTGGCATGATTCGTCTTTTGTATAAGACGCGCATTCATGACATCGGCTCATTTCGCGCTATTCGTTGCTCAGCACTAGAGGAACTGCATATGCGTGAAATGACGTATGGCTGGCCTGTTGAAATGGTCGTCAAAGCGGCACGTGCGAACTATCGTATTCTTGAACTCCCCATTCACTACCGTAAGCGGAGTCATGGGCAATCAAAAGTCGCGGGCACAATTGCTGGCAGTATCAAAGCGGCGTACTATATGCTGAGTACAACACTACGCTATGCTGGTATCCAGAGTACAGCGAATGTAGCGATGATACGGGAGGCACAAGAGACGCATGTCTGATTTTCCCTCCGATACCGCACTCGTCGTGATGGCTCGCTACCCTGAGTTAGGCAAAACCAAAACGCGGCTAGCCCGTACACTTGGTGAGCAAGAGACGGTAGGTCTCTATCGTGCCTTTCTCAGCGATATTGCACAACGTCACGCGGGACAGAAATATGTACCCTGCTGGGCCTATACGCCTGCTGAAGTCAATTATCAGGAGCTAGTAGCAACACTTGTGCCGGAGTATGCTTCTAGGATGCGCTATTTCCCGCAACGAGGAGCCGACTTTGGCACACGCCTACACAATGCTTTTCGTTGGACACAGGCACAAGGCTTTGCGTACACAGTACTTATCGGTACTGACTCGCCCCAGATTCGTCGAGAGTGTATCATAGCCGCACGCAAGGCACTCGACGATGTTGATGTGGTGCTGGGACCGTCCGATGATGGTGGCTATTACCTGCTCGGTATGCGTGAAGCACACGATGTTTTTAGCGGTATTCCGATGAGTACCGATGTTGTAACACAGATGACACTTGAAGCGGCACAACGTCAGGGCTTGACTGTTCGTCTTCTCGACTCGCTCTTTGATGTCGATGAACTTCCCGATCTGGTGCGACTCGCACAGATGCTGGCGAAAGACCCAACACTTGCACCTGTTACCGCCGCCCACCTGAACACCATGAGGAGCTTTCATGACCATGACGCAAGCAACACAGACAACACCAGTGATGACACTTCCACGCTCAATCTACATCGAGCCAACCAGCCGATGTAACGAGTTTTGTCAGCAGTGTCCGCGCACACTACTCTCACGTGAGGATGACCGCGACCTGAGCTACGATAACTTTCTGCGTATCGTAGAGCAGTTTCCAGTGCTAGATCGTGTGGTGCTGCACGGGCTTGGTGAGCCATTGCTGAACAAAGAACTGCCGCGCATGATTCGCTACCTCAAGGATCGTGGCACCTATGTTCTCTTCAACTCGAACGGCATTCTGCTGAACGAGAAACGTGGACAGGCATTGATTGATGCTGGTCTCGACGAGTACCGCCTCTCGATGGATGGTTCGACACGTGAGATGTACGCCCATGTGCGTGGCGTCGATGCCTTCGATAAAATTTGGCGCAATGTACGAGCATTCATTCCGATGCAGAAGGCACAGGATGCAACGAAGCCTGCCCTCTCGGTCTGGTTCACAGCGATGCGCGAAAATCTGCATGAACTGCCGGGGCTGGTCGAGCTTGCGGGTGAAGCGGGTGTCCGTGAGGTCTATATGCAACGCCTCGTCTATTTTGAAGAAGGGCTAGCCGCTTCAAAGCAAGCTCTCTTCCGTCGCTCGTCCGCGGAAGAACTGGAGTTGGTGCGTTCCTGTGAGGCACGCTGCAAAGAACTGGGGATTAGCTTTAACGCAGCCGGTTCTGCGACACCAGTGGAAAGCCTTGTACGTGACTTTGGAGATCGCCCCTGGTCGGGATGCCGCCGCCCCTATGAGTTGACGTATATTACGTCTAGTGGTAATGTCCTTTCATGCTGCTTCGCGCCCTTTGGACATAAAAGCGCACGCGAGTATAAAGAGGAACGTGTGCTGGGTAATGTCTTTGAGCAGTCGATACAGGATATCTGGCATGGCGAGAACTATGAGTCCTTCCGCCGCGCCTTCGAGAGTCATCATCCCGCCAAGCATTGTTCACAGTGCGGATTGAATTGGAGTTATTAAAATGTGTTTGGTTACGACCATTGGTGTGTCACATGTATGTGACACACCAATGGTCGTAACCAAACACATGTAGAAAGAGCGAGTGCAACGATGTTAACCGACTTGACGTATTATCTGACCTTCTACCTGATTATTCCGGCGGTCTATATTTGCATTGTAGGGCCGTTTGAGACGTTTATTCATGAGTTAGCACATGCACTCACCAGTCGGATACTCACAAAGCAGCCAACACAGGTGTATCTTGGCATTATTCCACAGGATGATGAGGTATTCAATCCGACATTAAAGCGTCCTCGCACACTTACTTTCTCACTTGCGGGAATCGCATTTCATTTGAAGCCGTTTAGTGGACCAGTCGGGTTTGCGCATTGGGAACCTGTCGATGAGCACGAATTGTGGACGTATCTGGCAGGTCCCCTGGCATCACTGCTCCTCGCGATTATTTTCAGTGTCACCACCTATTTCGCACGCTCACACGTCCATGCATTTTCGATCTGGTACTATATTAACGAATTTGCCGCGATTGCCGCGTTTCTCCAATTTCTGCTCACCATCGTTCCGATGCGCTACCCATCATGGTGGTGGAAGTACGCAGGGTATCCCAGCGACGGCTATCAAGTGCTACAAATTCTTCGCAGTCGGCGTCAAACCGTGGTGATGCCGCCACCACAATCATAGACCAAGTGAACTAATCCACTGCTTGATTACAGCTACCAGCTCGTCTTGCTCTTCGATGAAGACCATATGCCCTGAGTGCTCGAAGATGCGCAGTTGAGCGTCGGGGATAGTGTGTGCCATCTCTTCGGCACCTGCCATTGGTGTGACCCAATCGTAGCGACCTTGTAAAACAAGGGCGGGGATTTTGATGTCTTTCAAGTGTGGACGCAGGTCGTATTCTTTGCTGAGCGTCCCCATCATGTAGGTGGCGATGTCCATGTTGATCAAAGGGTTGTTGAACATATCACCAATATACTCTTGTTTGAAGCCTTGATGCCAGTAGAGGGGCATGACTTCTTGCTCAAAACGTTTTAGCTCGGCCTCGGTTGCCTGTCCGGTCGATTCACGGTAGGCAATTTCACGCAGTTCTTTGCCACGATTCCCACCCACGAGTTTTTCTAATGCATCCAGGTCGTATCCGCCAGTCCACGCCGGCGAAGTATCAAAGAGAATGAGGCCGGAGGCAAAATCTGGGTGACGATGAGCGATACTGAGGGCAACAAAGCCACCGAAGGACTGTCCAAGCACAATTGGATGTTCAATATGGAGCGTCTGACATAATAGGACAATATCGTCAGCCATGATGCCAAGCTGATAATATTCGTGTGTGTGACGCTGTGAACGCCCATTGCCACGTTGATCGACATAGACAAGTTGGGCAACATCACTTACTGGGTCAAGCCACGGACGGAGATAGCTATGGTCAAATCCAGGCCCACCATGCAGGAGTATCATTGTCGGCTTTTGCTGAAAGTCTGCCGAGGTGCTCAGTCCGCTTCCCACCACATCAAAATAGAGTTCCGTTCCGTTGACGTGTAGTTTCATGCTTTCCTCTTTCTCTAGCTATGTGACTATTTCTTTCTCCACCAGCATATCACTCAGCACCTGCTTCTGTCGCGTCTCATATGCTCGACGCCTCTGTAAGCGCACCATCCCCTGATCCTGGTTCACTTTTTGACGTAAGCGGATGAGCAATATAGCAGACATTAACAACGCTTCCGCGGTTGCGGCTCCTGAGAGGGCAAGTGGAATGGCGAGAATAATGTAAATTCCATGAAACACGCGTAAGAGAAAGACGATCAACCCATAACGCATGGCAAGCGCGAATATGTTTGTAAAAAGAGGTGTCCGTGTATCTTTGAGCGCAAAGAAACCGCCAGCGATAAGTTCACCTCCAATGATACCGGGCAAGCCGATAGCGTAACCAATGAGGGCAAGATTCGTGAGAGCTGATGCATGTGCGGTGAAAGCACCATGCTGAAACAGCAGACGAATAATTGGTTTGCCGAGTAACCAGAGAAGAATAGCACATGGTACAGTAAGTGCTATTGCTGCCCCCATGACTTTCAGAGTGGTTTGGCGCATACGCACATAGCGACCAGCAGTAGCTTGTATCGCAAGATGCGGTAACAATGCCAGCCCAATAGCCTGCGCCATCAGTGCCTCTGGCAATGCATAAAGTAACTGTGCGTTATGAATCGCCGCAAGGCTCGCAGTATCGGGCAAGTATGAGACGAACGCCGTATCCACAATAAAGCCAATCGAGCCGATAGCGACCGCGAGTGCGTTTGGACCGAGAAGTTTCATCACATCCCATAGGCCACGATCACGTATGTCCCACACAAACGAGTAGCGAAACCCCTGCTTCAACAATGCAGGAACCTGTACGGCTCCTTGCAATATAGCAGCCACAAGAATACCATACGTTGGGCCATAGATGCCGACACCGGGGACAGCAAGTGCTACCAGCAGACCGCCAATCAAACCAATGTTGTAGACGGCGATAGAAAGTGCTGGCAGCAAAAATTGACGTTTGCCATTCAGTATCGCTGTAATGATAGTACCAAGTCCAAGAATAAGGGGTTGGAACAAAATAATACGCGTGAGTGATGTGGTGAGCACCTGTTCTGAATGCGAATAGCCAGGCACGATGAGCGTATTGACGAAGGTCGGTGCGAGAAATTCGCCAATAAAAATGAATACGGTAAGAGCAACAAGCATTACATTAAAAACGAGGCTAGCCAGTCTCCACGCTTCCCGCTTGCCATGATCCTTCTCATGGGAAAGAAAAACAGGAATGAAGGCGTGCGTCAAAGCACCGCCAGCGATAAGATTGAAAAGCGTGTCAGGCAAACGAGCCGCGGCATAATAGGCGTTTGCCTCTGGCCCGGCACCGAACATAGCGTTAAAAATAGTTTGACGTATCACCCCTAAACCACGTGATGCAAGGAGGGCAAGCATGAGCAGAAGAGCAGCTTCCACAATGCTGAAACGTCGCAACGAAAAGCTCTCTCCGGGAAGAAAGTTTTTCAAGTTGAAGCGGAATGTTCTTCCTCCCCATACGCTCCGTCGCATTCCATGTGCTTTTTTGGGCGAAGAAACGGGAACTATTTCAGGAAGAACTGTTTGAACATGCGTCTCTTTTGTAGTGGTTTGCTTTGTCTCAGGCGATTCGTGTAGAATGACTCGTCCTCCTAACAAGGGTGTATAGCAGAGATTCTTTCGTACCATTATAACAGGGATGCCTATACATGACGAATAAACGCTCAAAAAGTACTGTTCTAGCAGAGGGAATCGCGTCAGTAGGAGTAATGAGGGCTGTTTTTAGAGCACGAAAAAAGGCTGACGGGGGTGTCAGCCTTTTATTGTCTCAGACGTGTTTATGCCTGTACAGTATATTTGGAACGGCGGCGGCTGATCGAGCCACCTTTGCGACCGGCGGCCTGAGCCTCTTCACTCGTCCATTTATGTGCTGTGCCTAGAGCATGAGCGGCCTTGCCACCTTTGCTAGCAATTTCGCGCTTCTTCTCGGCAGTCATTGAAGCAAAACCACGCCCACGACCTTTTTGTGTCTGCATTACTTTTCTCCTCTTGCATTCAGCAAATACGCTCTCTCTATTCTTCGAGCAATTTTTTCCTGCACCTGTTCTTCAATAAACAAGTCTCGGTGACCTCCACCACACAAAGCATAACAGGTACTCTACCACAGTTCAAGTATACGATAGAAAGTATAAGCTTTCTCTAAGGTAGCCTCAACCATTTTTAAGGAAAATGATGAGCTAATTGGCACTTCTACGCTCAATTTTCTGCAGAAATAAGGGGGAACAATTCATTTTCTTAGAAATTGATGAAATGGAAGAGAAGAGGAATATGTCACAAGAGTCCTTTTTTTCTTACCTAAAAGGCACAGGTGAAACTCATGAAGAGTATCACACGCTATTCGTCTGAGTCAGATTTTTAATCAAAAGAGCCATGTCATCAACCGAAAAAGGTTTTTCGAGGAGAGAGACCTGGAGGTGTTGTAATGCTTCTAGGTCGTTAAATGTGGCAGCAGTCGTTAAAATAATCGGGAGTGTATTGAGAACGGGATTCCGACGTATCTGTTGTATCACTTCAGTACCAGATATATCACCCCCCAACCGCCAGTCAATGATCAGCAACTCTATGGGAGATTGCGCTCTCGTAGTGATGGGTGTTAATGCTCGAAGACATTCTCTGGCATCGGGATAGTTCGTAACGGTATATCCTTCGTCCTCTAGCACGAGAAGAAGCATTTCCTGGATCGCTACGTCGTCTTCAAGAAGTCCTACATGCATAGCTCAATCCTTTACACTACAAATATTTACGCATTTCTACATGCTCACTATAACAAACTGGACAATGTTTCGCAAGGGTAGAAATCTCGCAAAGGTAATGGAGCATGATAGGGGGAACATGTCAGAGGCTTTGCCCCTGACATGTTCCCCCTATCATGTATTTGCGGCAGCGTAAACGAGATACTAGTACCATTGCCTTTGCTACTACGCAATGTAATAGAACCATCCATTGCCTCTACCAGAGTACGTACAATGTAGAGGCCCAGACCTAAACCTGCAATTCTGCCCTGCTCCAACCGTTCGCCTCGCTGAAATGCATAAAAGAGCGAGTCTTGTTGTGATTGCGGAATTCCTAGTCCCCAATCGCGTACAGTAATCGAAGAAAGTATAGCAGAGTTTCGCACGCGTACCTCTATCGCACCTCCATCAGGCGAATATTTGACAGCGTTCTCTACAAGGTTTATGAGTACCTGTCGAATTCTGTCCGGGTCAGCCCATACAAGCCTCGATGGTGTATCAAAGCGACAACGAAGCGTGTATTTTCCTGGCTGTTGTTGCTCGCATCGGTCTTGCACGACGCGAATAACTCGTTGACAGAGAAAGACGATATTGACCCACGTACAATGAAGCGCAAGTTGTCCACTCTGTATACGTGACACATCGAGGAGATCATTCACAAGGACCTCCATGTGCTGGGTCTGCTCCATAATAATGTCAAGATAGTGGCGTTGCAGTTCTGGCGTCATGTCTTCGTGTGTCGGCCCATATGCCTGTAAGAGGCCAGCATAGCCCTTGATCGCGGTCAAAGGCATACGCAAATCGTGACCTACCAGCGAGACGAGTGTTTGCTGTTCCGGTAATACTGCATGTGTTTGTGGTTCTCGCTCTTCTTGCGAATCAGCCGTGACAGTAG
>CAXTWV010000096.1:0-15578 GCA_964248005.1 uncultured Ktedonobacteraceae bacterium
ATGGAACCCATCGAGGCTTTCCAAAGGGTTCAAATCTAGTTGGGCAGACTACTACGGTTAATTCAACGAATAGAGGAGACATGCATTTTATGGATCCAAACTGCATATTTTGTAAGATTGCTGCGGGTCAGATACCCGCAACGCTTGTCTTCCAAGATGAAGATGTTGTAGCTTTTCGCGACCTGCACCCACAGGCGAAAGACCATATTTTGATCATACCAAGGCAACATATTGTGTCTATGGCTGAATTGACAAAAGAACATGGACCACTGTTGGCAAGTATTTATGGAGCAGCACAAACCATTGCGCGTCAAATAGGCATTGAGCAAAGTGGCTATCGGGTTGTAGCCAATGTTGGTCCCGATTCAGGACAGACCGTCTTCCACTTGCATTTTCACCTACTGGGTGGTGAGCAACTTGGCTTGTTTGGGAAGCCTCATCTCATCTCACAACCTGAATAAAAGGAACCTTCATGCGTATCGCACTTGACTATACAGCAGCCATTCGTCAGGGAGCAGGGATTGGCTCCTATGTACGCAATCTATTCGCAGCGATGCTGCAACAAGATGCTCAGACACGCTATACCTTACTTACGAGTGGACGCCCAACACCAGAACGTCCATTTCCTGAAGCAGAAAATGTCGTGGGTCGCAGCGTCTTGATTCCTGATCGCTACCTCAACATCCTCTGGTATCGCTGGCGCACGCCACTCTTACCAGCAACACTGTTTACAGGGCCGATTGATATCTATCACGGCCCTGATTTTACGCTTCCACCACTTCCTAAAAGAGTGCCTAAGGTTGTTACCATTCACGATCTGGCGTTCCTGGAACATCCTGAATATGCCGTCCCTTCACTTGCCGCGTATCTCAATAAAGTCGTTCCCGAAGCCGTAGCCGCCGCCGATGTCGTCGCCACCGTTTCGCATGAGGTTGGTCGCACACTTGTCAAACATTTCCAGACACCTCAAGAAAAACTTACCGTTATTCCTAATGGGGTTGGAGCACACTTTCGACGCATCACCAACCCCGTGTTGCTTGGAGCGACACAACATAAGTTCAATCTAAAGGCTCCACTTGTGTTAGCGGTCGGCACACTTGAGCCACGTAAGAACCACATAGGACTGATTAAAGCCTTTTATAAAGCACAACAAAAAAAGAATGGGCCAGCAATGCTCGCGATTGCGGGTGGGCAAGGATGGCTTTATGAAGAGACCAGACAGCTTGTAGCAGAACTCAAATTAGACAAAAAGGTACGTTTCCTGGGACGTGTTACCGACCTCGAACTTGTAACGCTATACAGTATGGCTGATATGTTTGCGTTTCCCTCGTTTTTTGAGGGCTTTGGCGTTCCTCCTATAGAGGCGATGGCGTGTGGCGCACCAGTCATTACCTCGAATACATCCGCATTGCCAGAGGTTGCTAAAGACGCCGCGCTCCTCGTTGACCCCTACGACATCGACGCGCTTGCTGACGCACTAACACGCTTGACGGAGGATGCATCTCTGCGTGAAGAGCTACGGCAAAAGGGCTATCAGCGTGCCAAGCAGTACACATGGGCTATGTCGGCGCAAAAGATGCTTTCTGTCTATCAAAAACTGTACAATGGGGAGAAAAATTTCAACATCGAGGATTAGCAAATAATGAAAATCGGTATTAATGCGCTCTTCTTTCAATATCCCGCCACGGGTAGTGGACAATATATGATTCATTTGCTGGCGGCACTTTCGCAAGCAGATACACAAAATGAATATGTCTTGCTTGGACCACAACCAGTCGATGGGAAAAATTCATCAGCTTTTCCGTATCGGGTACAGGCGGTTCCTGGCATCGTTGGGAGCAATGAGAATCTCCAAAAGGTGATGTGGGAACAAGTAACGGGGCCAGCCGCAGCGCGTAAAGCAGGAGTGGATATCTTCCATGTGCCCTATTTCGCGCCACCCTTGTTGCCACGAACGCCAACCGTTGTGACCATTCATGATGTTATTCCAATGCGCTTACCCGCGTATCAACCAGATACAAAAGTCAAAGCATACATGCAACTGGTGGCAAGTGCCGCCCATAGAGCAACCATGATTATCACCGTCTCGCAACATGCAAAGCAAGATATGGTTGATGCATTGAAACTTCCCGCCGAACGTATTCGCGTCATTTATGAAGCGGCTGGTGACGAATATCATCCCGTGACCGACCCTGAAACACTGGCAAAAGTACGTGCGAAGTATGGTTTGGGAGAGCGATATGTATTCTATCTTGGCGGTCTCGACCAGCGTAAGAACGTACCACAACTGGTACGCGCCTTTGCTCACCTCTATGGTCAGCTTGGCGACCCAAACCTACAACTGCTCATCGCGGGCAATCCTGATAAGCAGAAGGGACCACTGTTTCCAGACCCACGTCCCGTTGCCGCGGACCTCGGCATGACGGGGCAAATTGTGTATCGCTTTATAGATGAAGAGGACAAGCCGGCCATGTACAGTGGTGCCAGTCTCTTTGTCTTCCCGTCGCTTTATGAGGGCTTTGGTTTAACTCCACTTGAAGCAATGAGTTGTGGCGCACCTGTTGTATGCTCGAATCGTACCTCGTTACCAGAGGTCGTTGGCGATGCCGCGATTACGGTTGACCCCGAAGATACACGAGCATTGGTTGAGGCCATGCGCCGCGTATTAACAAATGAAGAGTTACAAAGAGACTTGCGTGTACGTTCGTTACAACGTGCGGCACAGTTTAGCTGGAATAAGACGGCGGACGAAACCATCGCGGTATATGAGGAAACCTTCACGCGTGGCACCAATCCGCGTAAGACAGCCCCACTAGGAAAGATATAAGCAAACAATGCGTGTAATTATGATTTCAAAAGCCCTCGTCGCAGGAACCTCACAACGCAAACTTGAAGAGATCGCGAAACTGCCTGATGTTGAATTAACGGTCGTCACACCCGAATACTGGCAAAGCGATGACGGAAGTAAACAGGTCCTTGAGCGGCTCTATACCACTGGCTATCGTATGATCGTCACGCCAATGACGCTCAATGGCAACTTCCATCTGCACTACTATCCTCAACTTGGCAAGATCATGCGCGAAGTACGACCAGAGGTGGTGCATATTGACGAAGAGCCATACAATGTCGCCACAGCACAAGCCATGTTTTTAGCGCAACAACACAAAGCACGCGCCCTCTTTTTTACATGGCAAAACCTGTATCGCGGCTATCCACCACCATTTCGCCAAATGGAACTTTACAATTACAGACATGCGAGTTCCGCGCTTGCTGGCAACCGTGATGCCGAGACTGTGTTACGGCGCAAGGGCTACAAGGGTCCAATTCACGTCATTCCGCAGTTTGGCTTTGATACCGATATCTACAAACGCAGTGTTCCACGGACACTTCGCAAAGCTGACGACCCCTTCACGCTCGGCTTCATCGGGCGTCTCAAGGAGGAAAAAGGTCTGCCACTGATGGTTGAGGCACTGACATATCTCCCTACATATTGTCGCGTCGTCTTTATCGGCAACGGTCCAATGAAGAACGTACTGGAGGAACAAGCGGCACGTTTAGGTGTCACAGAGCGTGTTACCTTCAAGAGTGGCGTCCCAACCTATGAAGTGCCACGTGAAATGGAACAACTTGATACGTTTGTGCTACCCTCGATTACACAACCAAACTGGATAGAGCAGTTCGGGCGCGTCCTACCTGAATCTATGTCATGCGAGACACCTGTAATCGGTTCCACAAGCGGCGAGATTCCGCATGTGATTGGCGATGCTGGCCTCGTCTTTCAAGAGGGAGACGCAAAAGACCTGGCACGATGCGTACAAAAGCTGCTTGACGACCCTGCGTTCTATGCTGACCTTGCCAAAAGAGGGAGACAGCGCGTATTGGAAAACTACACGCAGGAACAGATTGCACAGCAGACGTATGATGTGTATAGAGAAATGTTGGGCGTGCGTCCATAGCAATGGGTTGTCTGTAGGGACCGATTTATCACGTCCTTCTGGCCTCTCGATTGCCAACAAGGACGTGATAAATCAGTCCCTACAGACATTTCTTCTCATACATCCATTAAAAATTCCTTGCGGTTTCCTTGCCATTCACGTCATACTCTCTCTAAGAGTGTTCATTAAGGGTTGACGATATGAAAGAAAATTATGGAGATATTCCAAGCGGCTCAAGCTTGCTTCCTGGATACAGAGCAATCAAACCTAGAAACATTCCAGAAGAGTTTGAAAGATTGCGTGAGGAATTTGAAATTGGAGTTGCGGAAGAGCTTGTGGAAGAAGATAGAGATATTACTATTTCCACACGTATTGTAGATAATGAAGGAGCAATAATGACCACACCGACAGTTGAACTTATCCCACGAAGAGTGCTTTTTGGTAATCCAGTCAATACGAGTCCAAGGATTTCGCCCGATGGCAAGCGCATGGCATATATTGCACCTGTGAATGATGTGCTGAATGTTTGGGTTGGCACGGTGGGAGCGAATGATGCGCGACCTGTGACAAAAGATGCAGAGCGTGGAATTCGTTCCTATTTTTGGGCGGCGGATAATAAGCACATTTTGTATATTCAGGATTTTGGCGGCAACGAAAACTTCCGTTTATATGCAACTGATCTGGACACACAAGAGACGCGCGACCTGACACCATTTGAAGATGTACTGGTGGAGGTTATTGAGCGCGACAAGCATTTTCCCAACGAGCTTATCATTGGCCTGAATAAAGATAATCCTCAAATTCATGATGCGTATCGGCTCAACCTGACGACAGGCGAACTGACGCAGGTTGCGAAGAATCCGGGCAATGTCGCGGGTTGGGTTGTCGATACACAGTTTACGGTACGTGGTGCGCTGGCAACAACGCCCGATGGCGGAAGTGAACTGCTTGTGCGCGATAATGAGCAAAGCGAGTGGCGTACATTGCTTGTGTGGAGTCCAAACGATCTGCTCACGAGTAGTCCACTTGGCTTTACAAGCGATGGACAATCACTCTACCTGATTGACTCGCGCAATGGAAACACAGGGCGTCTCGTCACATTCAACATTGCAACACAAGAAATACACGTCATAGCAGAAGACCCACAGTATGATGTAAGCGATGTCATGATGAATCCCGACACGCACGAAGTACAAGCGGTTGCCTTCAACAAGGACCGCGTTGAATGGACAATTCTGGATGATTCCATTCGGCTAGATTTTGACCGTATCAAGGAAATTCATCAGGGCGACCTTATGCTTACAAGCCGCAATGATGTCGATGATACGTGGATTATTGCTTTCACCGTTGATAACGGTCCCGTTCCCTACTATGTATACGACCGCAAGGAGCAGAGCGCGAAGTTTCTTTTTGACAATCAACCTGAATTGAGCAAGTATACACTCGCGCATATTGAACCCGTTAGTTTTGCCTCACGTGATGGTTTGACTATTCATGGCTACCTCACGTTGCCTGTAGGAGAAAACCAGAAAAATCTACCGATGGTCCTCAACGTGCATGGTGGGCCATGGGCACGTGACGCATGGGGCTATAACCCGGAGGCGCAGTGGTTCGCCAATCGTGGCTATGCCTGTCTGCAAGTGAACTATCGTGGCTCGACTGGATATGGTAAAGAGTTTTTGAACGCAGGCAACAAGGAGTGGGGCGGCAAGATGCATGATGATCTTGTCGATGCAGTACAGTGGGTCGTGCAACAAGGCATCGCTGATGCAAAGAAAGTGGCGATTTATGGCGGTTCGTATGGTGGCTATGCAGCATTAGTGGGAGCGACCTTTACGCCCGACCTCTTCTGCTGTGCCGTTGACATCGTTGGCCCAAGCAACTTGCTTACACTCATTGGAAGCTTTCCACCGTACTGGTCTGCCTTTCTTGCACAATTTTACAATCAAGTAGGCAATCCAGAGACCGAAGAGGACTTTTTGAAGTCGCGTTCACCTCTGTTCAAGGTTGACCAAATCAAGATTCCCATGCTTATCGCACAAGGTGCAAACGATCCGCGTGTCAAACAAGCGGAGTCGGAGCAGATTGTTGAGGCGATGAAAAGCAAGGGTATCAGCTACGAATATCTGCTTTTCCCTGATGAAGGACATGGTTTCGCCAAGCCAGAGAACCGCATCAAGTTTTATACAGCAGCCGAGAAATTCCTCGCCACGTACCTCGGTGGTCGTTACGAAGCGTAAAGAAAAAATGATATGATAACAAGACCGAGGGTATTATTCTACCCCCTCGGTCTTGTTTTTATACTCTTTATGGCTTGAAAAAGAGGATTTTTCATCATGGAACCCGACGGCATGGCGATTTTTGCGGGCAGTGGTAGCCGCAAGCTGACTGCTCACATCTGCGAATACTTGAATATCCCTCAAGGACGTAATGAAACACTGCGCTTTTCAGATGGCAATATTTTTGTACGCATTGAGGACAATGTACGTGGAAGACGTGTCTATATTGTACAAACAACGGTATTTCCCGCCAATGACAATTTTATGGAGTTGCTCTTCTGGATCGATGCCTTCAAGCGTGCAGGGGCTGCAGAGGTAACAGTGCTTATTCCCTATTTCAGCTATGCGAAGGGTGATAAGAAAGACGAGCCACGCGTCTCTATTCGTGCCCGCGTCTGTGCTGATGCTATCGAAGTTGCGGGAGCTGATCGCGTGGTTACAATGGACCTCCATGCACCACAAATACAAGGCTTCTTTCATCAACCCGTTGATAATTTATATGCCCTACCAATCTTATGTGAGCGCATCAAGGCACTCAATCTGGATGATCTCGTCATCGTCGCGCCCGATGTTGGATTTGCAAAACAAGCACGTCGCTTCGCCTCCAGCCTCGGTGTCTCTATCGCGATTGCTGATAAAGAGCGTCTAGCCCATGATGAAAAAGCGTCCATTCTGCATATTATTGGTGAAGTCAGAGACAAAAATGTGGTGATTGTTGACGATTTCACCATTTCGGGCGGTACACTGGTTGATGCATCAATCAAGTTGCTCGAACGGGGCGCACGCGATGTTCATGCAGTCGTCACACACGGCGTACTGGCACAAGGCTCAATTGAACGTATAGACGACAGCCCACTCAAAAGTTTGATTATAACCGATACCGTTGAGAACCAGCCTGTAAAGTTCTCCAAGAAGATCGAGGTTGTATCAGTTGCCTCCCTCTTTGGTGAGGCTATTCGCCGTATCCACGACCGCGAAAGTATCAGCGAAATGTTCGGATAAGAAGAGGGATACTGTAGGGGTCTAATTCATTACATCATTGTTCGGCCTGTGATGCGGCACGAGGGTGTAATGAATTAGACCCCTACATCTCGTTGCTTAGTGAGATACGCTGGCAAATCCGCGATTGAGGACAACGTAGCATCGGGATGTATCTTCTGTAGAAGTGGTGAATCAGCCTTGTGTTTGCCAGTATACACAAGAATACTCCGCATACCTGCGCGTTGCGCTCCTGCTACATCATTCTCGATATCGTCACCAACCATAAGTGCCTCGTTAGGTTGCACACCTAGTGTGAGTAGTGCTTGCTCGAAGAACGCTTGGTCTGGTTTTCCGAGCACGACCGCTTGTTTTCCGGTCGCAATCTCTAAAGCACGCACAAAGGGACCACTATCTAACTGCAAGCCGTTAGCGGTACGCCAATACATATTTGTATGCATGGCAAGCAAAGCAGCACCATTCATAACGAGACGAAATGCATTGTTCATAGCTTCATAGGTAAGCAACTCTTCCGCGCCACCAATGACGACAACGCCGATATCCGAGGCAGTTGGCTCGACCAATTCAATACCTGCAAAATCGGCGGCAGTATCCCCTTTTGTGAGTACCCAGCACCGTTTGCCTGCAAAATGCTGACGGATGTAGTTCGCTGTCGCGACAGGAGCGGTCAGCAAGCGTTCTTCGATGATGGGAAGACCAATCTGTTGTAGGCGTTGCGCCAAGCTCGCGCGGTTCATTGTCGTTGTATTTGTGACAAAGCACGTCTGATAACCCCTTTGGTCAAGCCAGTGGAGCGTGTCAGCCGCACCCTCTATTGGTTGCATACTTACATGCAACACGCCATCAATGTCAAATAGCACGCCACGAATCATATTCTAAACCTCAGATTGTTACAGACATTCTGATAGACGTTTCGACGTATCGCGTAAGATGGTCGGCAGCCCGTTGCATATGGACAGTATCACCATAGAGCTTACTGAGCATCACGGCCCCCTCTAGCATGGAGATGAAAAGAGTAGCAACGACATCGGCATCAACATCAGGACGCACCTCCTGCTTTGCGATACCTCTGGCAATAATACGATGAAATGTCTCACGCCAGTCGTCCATTGCGGAAGCGGCACGCGCTCTGAGAGCGGGTTGCGCATCATCAGCTTCGATTGCAGTGTTGAGGATCGGGCAACCGCCCTCAACTGGCGGGTCTTCCACCATACTTTTGAAGACCCCAATGAGAGCAAGCAAACGCTCAACAGCGTGTTTTTTGTCATGCAAGGCAGATTGCACACGTTGCTGAACAAGTCCATAGGCATAATCAAATGCCTCTAACGCAAGTTGCTCCTTGCTGCTAAAGTGGTTATAAATCCCACCTTTCTCTAAGCCTGTTTCGTGCATAATATCAGCAAGTGAGGAGCCAAAATAGCCTTGCCGACTAAATAGTTGTGCTGCCCGTTCAAGAATTCTTTCACGTGTTTGTGTACCTTTACTCATCTATGCCCCTCCTCATACTCATTCAGACCAATCGGTTTGCATTAGTATAGTCAGCAAAGATGTATGTGTCAAGCTACGAATTGACAGATGAGCAAGCTAGTGTGTATAGTTATTTAAGACCGTTCGGTCTCAAATAACTATACACACTAGCTTATCAGTACAGTGAGGAGTTTTTTCATGAGTGACATTCACAGCACGGAACGCACGCGCACGATTACCTGGGAAGACCCAATGCTGGGAGCAAAAAAGGCACGCACTATGAGCGGTCTGGAGTACTTGCGTGCCATAAAGAATGGTGAAATACCATCCCCACCTATTGCCGTACTCATGGATATGGATGTTGCCGAAATCGAGGAGGGTCGTGTTGTTTTCACCGTAGAACCTGCCGAATATCACTACAATCCTATCGGTACGGTACACGGTGGCTTAGCTGCTACACTGCTTGACTCTGCGTTAGGTTGTGCTATTCAAACGATGTTACCAGCAGGCGTTGGCTATACAACCTTAGAAATTAAAGTGAACTATATACGCTCCATGACCCGCGATACGGGAACAGTGTATTGTGAAGGAAAAGTGATCTACGCAGGTGGACGGATAGCTACCGCCGAGGGACGTATTACCGATGCATCTGGCAAACTGTACGCACATGCAACGACGACCTGTATTATTCTCCGTTCGTAAATGCCTGTAGGGGTCTAATTCATTACACCCTCGTCCCTCGCTACGAGCCGAACGAGGGCGTAGCGAAGGAACTCAGCTTGGTCTAAGTCTACTCAAAACTACTAGCCGCCCATTTGTTTATAAACAGCAAGCCAGTTTGTTGCGATCTCGGTCTGTGCCTGTTGTAGTGATATTGATCCATTACAGACTTGATCGTGTAAGTAGTTCTCTACCTTGTCTTTTTCATGAAACCCCGGTGTTGGGCTGGCAAGTTCAGGCCACAAATTCGAGATATCATTGGAGCCACCCAGCTCAAGGCTGACGAGGTGGTCAACTTCATACTCACCTGAAGTATGATGCGTGATACCATACTCATTATAATCTTGAACCTTCTCGCTCTCTGGTACGTTACGAACGGTACGCGCATAGCCAGAAACACAGATCGCCTCTTTTGTGCCTGTGGAAAGAATGGCACCAGGAGTACACGCCGAATCAGGAAGAGCATTGTGTGCCTGACAGCCTGACGTTTTGGTTTGCACACCAAAGTGAGTATTACCATTTGATGTACTACCACCTGACCCCGTAGTTGGGACAGTACCAGGAGTGTTGCCAGGGGTAGTTCCTGTCGTGCTGTTATTATTCGGCTGACGGAATAGAAAATAAGCCACAATGACGACGATAATGAGCAAAACTCCACCTAACGAAGAACTATTTCTCCTTCTCATATAGGGCGCATCTCTCTCTTTCTACTGTTACGATTTTTAAGAGTAGGAACAAGCGTTCCTCTATTCAGATTGTAGCACAACCCAGGAAGCAGCGAATTGTCGCGTTCGCAAGTCGGCCTCTTTCAACCAGTAATACAGCAAACCAGTATTAGCCCAACGCATTCCTGCATGTTCATCTGAATCCACCTGAAAGAGCAATTGCCACTCCAATGCATCCTTTGCTAGCGTAGCTGCTCTTGAATCGCTTTCGTCGGTTACTCCATTTGAGGCATATTGACATTGTAGACGCATATCATCTTGTAGCGTCTCTGGATTGCCCAACAGACGATTATGAACTGTGGCACGGTCTTCTGGTGTTGGAAATGTAGCGATAAGTGTTTCATACTTCTGTTGTTCTTCATCAGTCCAATCAAAATGTACCAGTTCAAGATGTGGCTGTAATGACAGTGTTATCTCGCTGGAAAAGCTTAACATACATGCCTGAAACTGACTTGTTTTTGGGAGATTAGCAGGAACTATAGCACGTTGCAGATTGGCTGGATGCTCTGCAAAAAGGACAGTCCAACCGCCTTTATCAGCCGGGTCAGCACCAAAAGTTTGCTGTTGTGCATCATAAAAAAACCAGAGCATACCTTGCACAGGAAGCACACCATCGACATCATATGAATGTGCATCTTCAAGGCGAATTTGTGCAATAAAAGATTGTGGCAATTCCTTCCACTCAGGCCAGACAAAATCAGTAGAAACATCTGGCACGCCACCAAGTTTGGAGACACCAATCTCTAAAGTAGTTTCAGTAACAGGAGTAGTGGTGAGTCGAATGGACGATTTTGCGAGGGCATCGATATCCTTTGTCAGTCTTGCGAGTCCTGCCGCTTGAAATGCGGGTTGTAGGTCAGCTTTATTCATGTGCATGGCCTCCATTTAACGCTAAATAGTTCTAGTCCTCACCACATGTACACGTTTCACCAGTGCGAGCTTCATGAAGTACCTCGCGTCCCTCTTGTATGATAAAGTAAACGAGGGTAAGTGCGGCTAATGGGTCAGCCCACCACCAACCAAAGAAGGCATTGAGGAGTAAGCCGATGAGGAGTGCAAAGGACATATACGCACAGGTGACACTACAGATGGCATCGGCTTTGAGGGCGGCACTACCAATCCGATGTGCAACACGTAGTTTACCTTGCCACAAAACAGGCATAATTATAGCAGCAGCGATGGCAAGCCTAATGCCCCACGCAGACGGCTCTGCGTGACTTTTGGTGAGAAGAGAGAAGGCACTATCACCGACAATGTAGAGGGCGAGTGCAAAAAGGCTAAACGCGACAACCCACGCGGCACAGCGTTCAGCTTGCTCAACAGCTTTTAGTGATGCGCCGCGTTGCTCTACTGTCAAACGCCAGAGTAACACGCCTCCTGCAATAAGCTCGATCACGCTATCAAAGCCAAAGCCCTGTAGTGAAACACTGTGTGTTGCAAAGCCAACACCAATTGCCACACTTGCTTCAATTACCATCCAGAGCAACGAAACAACTTCAATCCACACACCTATACGCACTTGTCCCATACGCGAAGACGTTGAGACGTTTTCAACACTGTTAGCCACTAGCGCACTCCATGACTCGAAGTATCTACTCGCTTAGAAATGTCTATGACTCCGTTATCATCACAACCGCAATCATCGTCTTTGGCATTAGCACCCATGCAGCAATATAAATCATTTCCTTCACAACAAGCACCTTGCGTGCTACACTCAAATTGAATCGTCGTGTGGTCGATGGAATATTGTTCATGCAGTATACTCTTCAAGGTTTGTAGAATAGGGGAACTACCGCTGGGTGGCAAGTCGTCGATCAGGACGTGACACGATAGTGCCGACATACCGCTTGTGATACTCCATACGTGCAGGTCGTGTACCTCTTTCACGCCATCGACGCGCTTCATAGCAGCCACAAGTTGGGGCAAGACAATCCCTTTCGGCGTTGACTCAAGCAGTATGTCTGCCGCCTCTCGCAGAATAGGCCACGAACTGACAACAATAAGTACGGAGATCGCAATCGAGAGAATAGGGTCAAGTGGAGTCCAATTTGTGAGCAGAATAATAGCACCCGCGACGATGACGCCAACAGACACACCTACGTCACCAAAGACATGCAGAGCGGCAGCACGCACATTGATGTTATGCTCTTCTTTGCGTAAGCCAAATCCAATAAAGAGATTGATGGCGATGCCCACGCCAGCAGAAAAAAACATGATAAGTGGCTGCACTGGTTCAGGATGCTGGAAACGTTGAATAGCCTCCCAGCAGATGCCAACCGAGATCAGAATAAGCGTGATCGCATTCGCAAGCGCGGCAAGAATACCCACACGGTGATAGCCAAATGTTTTATGCGCATTCGCGGGTCGTTCTGCCTGTACAGTTGCAAACCATGCTAATCCAAGCGCGAACAGATCGGTCACAACATGACCTGCATCAGAAAGCAACGCGAGCGAGTTTGCCAGGAAACCACCGAGCAATTCGGCAGCGAGAATAAGTATAGTCAGCAAAAAGGCTATACGAAGCGTTTGTTTCGCCATACCATGAGTATGATCGTGTCCTGCGTGATTATGCTCGCGCGAATGTGTATGAGTGGAATCAGCGTGGCTGTGTATACTGCTCATGCCGATACCTCGATTTCTTCTTGCATAGAGGAGTGAGAAAATTCGTTTGCATGGACACTTCCCATACGTAGCAACTGACGAATATGTTCATCAACGAGGCGGTAGTAGACGATACGTCCAGCTTTACGCATAGCTACAACCTTCTGGTTTCGCAACACGCGTAGTTGGTGCGAAATGGTTGTATCATCGCGTCCTAAGCCAGTTGCAAGGTCACACACACACAGTTCACCAGTTGGCGCATGGAGCAGTGCATTCACAACTTGCAAACGTGTTGGGTCGCTTAACACCGAAAACAGCGCGGCTATGCGGGTCGCTTCTGTGCTAGAAAGCACATTACGACGCACTGCCAGCGCATGTTCAGCATGAATAGTGCGTTCTTGGCACATATCGTCTTGCCCAAATGAATTTTCTTTTGTTGTTTTCGCGAGTTGACCAGCCATACTCAACACTCCTCCCCTGAATACCTGTACAAACGTGCAACTATTCTTAATTTAGTATACCACACGGTCCCGCTTTTTTCAAGGAAATGATTTTTGTGGTCTCCGTCGTCAAAGAAAATGCAGGGAGACCGCGAGGGTCACCCTGCACGTAGGGTCTCACGAATATGTAGGGGAGACCCTCGCGGTCTCCCTGTTCCCTCTTGCATATAGTTACGAAGACATGCTAGACTAAGATGTGTCTACTTCCTCATTACCTATAACTGAAGCTTGGTGGCAACGTCTACGTCCCCGCTTCATAGTAATCTATATCGTCTTTGCTGTAGCTTTATTACTCATTAGTGCTACGGGACATATACGCTTACTGAATGAAGTCGGGAAAACGTTTGGCGGATTTATCTGGGCCGTCGATACAGACGGAGGGATTGTTGTTGTCTCTACACCGTCCCAACTACCACCTACAAAAGCTACCGCGAACTCATTAACAAACAATACTCACATTCTCACCGCGAACAACCAGGCAGGGCCAGCAGGACTTGAACGCGTCTATGCCCATGCACGGCCCGGTGATAGTATCACCTACAAGCTTGAAAATAGTGATGGTACATATACCATGTTCACACGCCCTGCTGCCCAGTTTACCTGGGATATGTGGTGGCAAAACTACGGGTTAGCATCTATAGCTGGTCTTAGCTGGCTTGTGATTGGTGCGATACTGCTCATATCAGCCCAGGAATGGACCGGAGCCGTAGAGGGTCTCACTCTGCTACCGCCTGCTATGTTGCTCCTCCTCTATAGTCATTGGGGCAATGTACAGCAGGCGTATCCAGCCGATATTGTTTTTCAACTGCTCTGGGTGCCTTCATTTGCCTTACTTGGGGCTGCCTTTATTCACCTCAGCTTAACCTATAGACCAGAGGCATTGAGTAGTGGGAGAATGCCACGTATGGCTGTCGATGGTTTGCCGTATCTACCAATTCTCGCGCTCCTGGCCTACGAATGGAGTTCATATATTTTCTTTGGGCAGCATGTACCAACACGCCCAAACCTTACGATTAGCTTGGTCTATGGCGTGCTTGGAGGCGTGATCAGTTTTGGGCTTGGCATAACTTCGCTTATTCGTGCCGGACATTTGTTTCCGCACGGAAGTAAAGAACTAGATATTATCCCAACTCGCGTGCGTAAACGTGTTGGCGATCTTCTTACGCTATGGATAGGCGGCGTCGGCTTAGGCTTCTGTTTTGGAGTCCTGCCTATTCTTTTAAACGGTCAAACGCTGTTACCTCTGCCCATATTTTATGTGCTGGCGACTGTATACCCATTACTGCTTGCCTATGCCATTCGCACACTGCGCCTTGTTGACCAACTCCACATTACATTGGAACAGCGCGAGGCCGCACTACAACAACAGCAGAGGACAGCGGAAGAGTTACGGCGAGTGAATTCTGAGGTACAAGAGGTCAATAGAGACCTAAAGCAAGCTACATCACTCTTGCTACACGCTGACGCACATCTGCGCTCACTACTATCACAACGCATTCATGACCAACCCAAACAACAAGCACTACGTATCCGTTCGCTCCTTGGTCATTGGCAACATAAACTGCGGGTGGAAGCCGAACGCGATCCAGACAGAAAAGTCGCGGTACAACCAATCGTTGAGGCTCTTGGCAAGGTGCGCAAGATTAGCGAAGAGTTGGAAGGCGATCTCCGCGGACTCCAACTGCTGGTTGAGGATGCATATCAACGCCGTAGCCTTGGTTTACGCCTACACCTTGAGAAGCTCATTCGCGAAGACCTACCATCTCTGCATTCTGAGTCAGTCCTGAAAGTGCAGTCAGACTTATGGGCACTTGATACCTTAAGTGCTGATTTAGAGCTGACAGAAGAAGGCGCGAAGATAGCTGAAGCCGTTTCATATACTGTCACACAGGCTCTTCTCAACATCTACAATCATGCTGGTGCAAGTTTTGCGACGGTTCGCACAATGAATAACAATGGACTGTTAGAAGTCCTGATTACCGACGACGGGCGCGGCTTTGATTATAGAAATGTGCCGCCAGAGAAAACTAGTCTCTTTAAAGCCCAACTCAAAGCAAAAGAGGCTGGTGGCGCGATTGCTATTCAATCATCCCCACGCTCACAGCCAGAGCACGGCACCAAAGTACTGCTACGCATTCCTCTTCCTCAAACAGCACACAGCGTTGACACAAATACTGGCTCACTTTTGGAGTCAAGGGTTCAGCATAGAACATAAAGACGCAACAATGTGGATACGTCGTCAAAATTCATTAGGGACCCGATTATGCTCTTTGACAAATCAATGAGGATATGTCGCCTGTAGGGACCGATGTATCACGTCCTTCTGGCATATCAACATCCGAACGAGGACGT
>CAXTWV010000097.1:0-10223 GCA_964248005.1 uncultured Ktedonobacteraceae bacterium
TAAACAAAAAGTTACGGATATCTGTAGGGACCGATTTATCACGTCCTTGTTCGGGTGTCGAAATGCCAGAAGGACGTTATAAATCGGTCCCTACAGGTGGCGCATCTGGATGAATTTACCAAATCGTATTACTACGTCCCTATCATTATTGCGTTAATATACCATAAGAGAAAAGCCATTTTTAAGCGTAAGCAATGCGTCTTTTCTAAGCGCACGCCAACCAGTCTTGCTGATTCTTGCGCGTCTTTGTAATTGGATAAGTTGTTCGTCAGTAAAGTGTTCTGAAGCCACAAGAACGGCTCTTCTCAACTCAGGACGAAGATTATTGATACGAGTTTCAAGGTCCGCAAAACGGTATCGATTATAATCCAAGCCCTGAACCGCTCTACGCGCAAGATCGGCCCATTCAGCTGCAAGAGGCTTCAAGACCGCACGTTTTTCGATAATATATGAAGATAACTCTTCAAAGTTGGCAGCTGAAGCAAAGCTAGTCATCTCTGTAATTCCCCCTGTTGTTCTTTACGCTTTTGTCGTCTTTTTTAATTTGAAGCATATACAAGCAAAATGTAGTTATTGTCCGTTCTACCATAATAGACGGATGTGTCCACCTGAATGAAAATTCGGGTACAGGGTTCCAACATATACAACGCCTAGAAAAGTGTATCGGATCACATACTTGGGTATAAGCGACACTCTAACTTTTCTAGCAGCCTCTCGTACATATAATGAGCTAGAAAATAGCATGCTTATAGAGAGAAGGACGGAAGGGAATCATGGAGGAGCCACAAAAGAACGGTACTACCACTAAACTTCCACAAGAGAGTATAGGAAGCACGGTTAACATCACGCCATCTCCAACGAATATCGCGACAAGCGAGTCAAGCAATACAATTATACAAAACGATGTGGTGCAAGAACCACAGATAACAAATGAGTTACAGTTGACGGTCGTCGAAGGATTTCAGGTTGCACGAGGCGTCGCGCGTATTGATCCCGCCGATATCGCACGACTGGGCTGTCAACCCGGCGACGTAGTAATGGTCACAGGTGGACGTACTACGGCGGCAAAATTGGTACCGAGTGGTCCTGTTGATCGGGGTCGGCAAACGATTCAGATGGATAGTCAGGTACGCCAAAATAGCGCATCCGGCCTGAGTGAACGTGTTACGGTGCGTAAGGCTAAGGTGCGCAATGCAGAGAAGGTAACACTCCTTCCATTGAGTGCGGGAGCACCTATTCAAGAGAGCGATCTTCAATATATCGCACGCTATCTCGTTGGGCTACCCGTCGTTATCGGTGATCTCTTACGTGTCGGCACGCCAGCACCCGGTTCCGCGCCACGCGAATTTCTGATTATTGGCACAACACCAACTACTCCAACGTACACGCTTCAACAGAGAAATACCGGAGACTTACCGCTACCACCCTCGCAACCTGTGACAGATGTCGAAGCGGTAGTTGTGCAACCGGGAACTGTTGTACGCGCACAGGCACGGGGTGCCAGCAATAACACACCAGGACGTGTCAGCTACGAAGATATTGGTGGACTGGGCAAAGAGTTGCAACGTATTCGAGAGATGATAGAATTGCCCTTGAAGTACCCTGCCGTCTTTGACCGTCTTGGCGTCGAGCCACCCAAAGGCGTCTTGTTGTATGGACCGCCGGGAACAGGTAAAACACTTATTGCGCGTGTAGTCGCAGCCGAAACAAATGCATCCTTTTTTGTTATCAATGGTCCAGAAATTATTAATAAATTCTATGGCGAAAGTGAATCACGTCTCAGAAGCGTCTTCCAAGAAGCACAACGTAAAGCCCCAAGTATCATTTTTATTGATGAATTAGATGCATTAGCCCCAAAACGCGCCGAGACGGGTGGTGAGGTGGAGCGACGTATCGTTGGACAATTGCTTGCCCTGATGGACGGTATGGCGTCGCGTGGACAGGTTGTGCTGATCGGAGCAACCAACCAGCCAAACGCACTTGATCCCGCGGTGCGTCGTCCAGGACGCTTTGACCGCGAAATATCGCTTCGTGTTCCCGATGTACGCGGACGCACAGAAATATTACGCATTCATAGCAAGGACGCCGCACTCGCAAATGATATTGACTTTGCGAGGCTGGCACAACTCACCCCTGGCTTTGTCGGGGCTGACCTTGAGGCGTTATGTCGGGAAGCGGCGATGATTGCACTACGCCGTGTTCTGCCACACATTGACTATCAGAAGGGCTACATTCCGTATGAGACGCTGGTCAATCTGAATATTACAATGGGCGACTTTCAGGCTGCATTGCGAGAAGTTGAGCCATCAACGACCCGCGAAGTGTACGTCGAGGTGAGCGAAACCTCGTGGGACGATATCGGCGGACTACAGGATATCAAAGATACGCTGACAGAGGGCGTTGAGTGGCCTCTGCGCTACCCGGAGATTTATGCCAACGCCAAAGTTGAGGCTCCGCGCGGTGTTTTACTCGCTGGCCCGCCAGGATCAGGTAAAACGCTGCTTGCTCGTGCATTAGCACATCAATGTGAGGCCAGTTTTATCTCGATTAAGGGACCAGAACTGCTCTCCAAGTTCGTCGGTGAGTCTGAAAAGGGTGTGCGCGAGATATTCCGTCACGCGAAACAGGCAGCCCCGTGTATCATCTTCTTTGATGAAATCGACTCGTTAGCACCGCGACGCGGTAGCGGTAATGATGGGAATGTTGGTGATCGTGTTATCGCGCAGCTTCTCACCGAGATGGACGGCATCGAGGGACGTGAAGGCGTTATTGTGGTAGCTGCGACAAACCGGCCAGACATGATTGATCCAGCATTGCTGCGTCCAGGTCGCTTCGATTTAATCGTCGAGTTACACTATCCTACTGAAGTCGAACGTCAGACCATCTTCAAGGTACATTTGCGCGATAGACCACTTGCACCAGAGATCACAGTGGAAGAACTCGCGCGTTTAACCGAAGGACGAAGCGGCGCGGACATAGAAGCTATCTGTCGTCGAGCGGCCTTGCTTGCACTTCGTGACTGGATTAGTCCTAAACTTGCTCTTGGGCGAGTTCAGGTGACAGAAGCCATAGAGAGTGATGAGCCACAAGAGGCTACAGCTCAGGAGGATACACCCTCGACTACTACATCGGGACCAACACTTCCCTCTACACGTTTCTTTATCCGACCTGAGCACTTCGCCCGTGCCCTTGATGAGCAGCGCGAACGTTATGCGGTTCAAGAAGAGGCAGAGGAAAAGTATGAACGCCAGGACCGAGGACGCCAACGTCTCATCGAGATGGCAGCAGATCAGCAAAGTGACGAAAGGCCGCAACTAAGAGGCTTCCGTCTCTGGCTCGCGCGGCTCTTTCGCCTCGTCTAAATTGTAGGGGTCTAATTCATTACACCCTGTTGGCAAGTACAATTGTTGGAAAATGTGAAAACGCTTTACAATTCCTTCCAACATTGCGTATTGCCAACAGGGTGTAATGAATTAGACCCCTACAATATCTCACACATAGCATACGTTCAAATATATTCACATATGTACGACAAAAATAACAATTGTTATGCGATATGACTATTTGGTCCTATAAACACTTACAAAATGCAGGTACCTATGGTATAATTGGAAATGGTGAGCGTAGTAAAAAGCGAAGGGAGAACCCCATGCCACCAATATCAGATGATTCTTCTCCCGTCTCTCGTAGGCAGATCACCGAGGCATACCTGGAGGCTCTACGGTTGATCGACAAGCATGTTGCCCCCTTGTTGGGAAAAGCAACAACGCGTGTCCTGGTACAGGTTGCCGCTAAACGTGTCATGGATGACTACCCTTTTCTTTACTTTTTTATCACCATGCCTTATACCGAGATTGATCCTTCAATCATTCATGAACAACTTTCCGGCACAACTCCGCAAGAACTTTCAGCGGGATTAGACGCCCTTTTGGATGCATGTTTTGCCGGCCTCACAGAATTAACAGGAAACATCATCACGTCTCCACTTCATCGTGAGATTGACCATCATTTACAACAAACGCAACAGTAGTACAGTACGGAGAGCTATGTGCAGTATCAAGGTACGAAGAACATGTATCAGACAGAAAATGCGTATTCCAGTGTCTATGAAGAACCGCACACACTCGTAGGAACTATGGATGGTATAGAACATCGACTTCCAGCAATCAGTTCTGAGTTGGAATTTCTGAATACCATAGGAAAACGCTTCGTAGCAGCCTTGGACCGTTTCGATGTCCATCGTGCCATTATGACTACCCTGCAAGATATGTACAGCTTCTCCGCATGTTGCATTCTGCTCAAAGGCAATCCCCATCAACTTTTCATCATTCCATGCCAGCCACTCAGTGCCTCGTTCCTTGAAGACATGATTCAGCGGATCACGAATGCGGCACAAGTACTAGACTTCCCTTCCGTCGAAGCAGAACAACTCGCACAAACAGCCTACTTTGATGCCCCTGATGAAGTAGCACAGTTTCGCACACAAGAGGCTATTGAAGGAACCGAAATCCTTTCCTGTCTCAACATTCCTCTCACGATTGAAAATCGAATTATCGGCATATTGAGCTTATTCGACGAACTCGTAGGAACATTTGATAGTAACCTGCTCAAACTCACGACAATGATTGCTGACTATGCTGCGTTTGCATTGGAGAACGTCGGGTTACGCGAGCGGGAACATGCATTGTGGCGACAAGCCGATCATGAGCGGCAACGCCTTGAACTTATCATCAGAAGTATGACTGAAGGTCTGCTCATTACTGACGAACATGGTGCCATTGTCTCGATGAACCAATCAGCACGGCACCTACTGTCACAAATCGTTGACGATCTGCCACTAAATATTCCATTACAGCACCTTGCAAATAAGCAACAGGTAGAATGGCTCCATATTCTCGCTACCAGTGTCGATGAAGCGTTGCACGGGAACGCTACTGTAAGCAAAGAAATAGTCGCAGGTGATAGTAGTGAGCAAGTTCCGTTAACACTGGGTATCAGTGTTGCGCCGCTTGATGATGGGATAAGTGGGACCACACATCCAACAGGTGTCGTTATTGTACTCAACGATATCACGGCGAGTAAGCAAGTTGAGCGTCTCAAAGACGAATTTGTCTCCGTTGTCTCGCATGAATTGCGCACACCACTGACAAACATCAAAGGCTACACGCAACACCTTGTGCGGCGTCTTGAGCGACGCATACGAAAAATTCAGGACACCCAGCAAGCACAGGACATTCCCGCTCTCGATTTGCCTGAAAGTGTTGATCTCCGCAATGTACTCATTGTCCAAAGCCAGACGGACCGATTGGAACGATTGGTAAGCGACTTACTGGACCGTTCACGTGTCCAGTGGGGGCAGCTCACACTTGAATACGAAGAATTTTACCTTGCAGATTTATTAACAGAGTGTATACGCTCAGTGCAGGCAAGTGCTGAACAACATACCCTCTACCTGGATATTCAGGTGCCAGATACACACATTGTCGCGGACAAAAACCGTATTTGCCAGGTTATCGGTAATTTGCTTGATAACGCGGTAAAGTATTCGCCACAAGGCGGACAAGTAACTGTGCGTTTACAAGAGCAAGAAAACATGTACCTCATCAGTGTGATTGACCAGGGTATAGGGGTCAATCCAGAGCATTACGAACACATTTTTGAGCGTTTCTACCGGGTTAGTAACGCGTCAACGCGTCAATATTCAGGAGTTGGTTTAGGACTCTATGTCGCTAAAGCCATTGTCACCAAGCACGGCGGCAACATCTGGCTCTCCGAGAACAAAGGCATTGGAGGTACAATCTTTTATGTCACCCTCCCTCAGACACCAGCTTTGCTAAAACACATGTAGAAGGTCTGTTGGGCTAAACCCAAAATGGTCATTCAGATACGTTTGTCCAAAGGAGGTGAAGTGAATCTTTGTCCACGTTACCCGGAAAAGTAGGATAGTACGTAGGATGCGTGCCTCGCCCCATAGAGGATGACGGACATCTCGGAACGCGTTTACAACATCGAGCGTACTTGTAAGCAGTACTCCACAGGCAATAGTAAGTGCTTGTACCAGAGGGTGATGAGAGATTGAGAGAGGAGCAAGCCGTGTGAAGAGTCCAATATAGAGTACTCCCCCAGACACACACGCGGGAAAAAACACGTCAAGCCAGATATAGAGAAGCGAGGGTTCACGCAGAGACATCACAGAAACGCCAAGTGGACCAACGGCCCAGCCAATAAGTGGATCATGGCGTAATAGTGGCAATACTATATGTGTACATTTAAAAAGAACAATCCAGAGGACCAGAAGGACAACGAGACCAACCGGATTAAAAATGTGCATAGATGCGACGAAACCTGACATACTTTAAAACTCCTCACGCTCCAACGCTTTACACTAGCAAAACGTCTACCCTACTCTCTCTATTATAAGCCGTACATCTATTGTTATGCAATTCTCTATGCTATACATTCACTTTTCCTCTCTCCCACTTTTTGATCTTACATGTACACAGTACAACCACGTTGCTCAAGTTGTGAAAACCACTCTGGGGGAAACGCGATTTTGTTCCATCGTACATCTAGTTTCTCAAGCTTCGGGAGTTCTGCAATGCTTTCAGGCAAGGCTACTAGCCGATTCCCTCTTAGATCAAGATGCGTAAGATGAGTCAATTGCCCTAGTGACTTCGGTAGGACTATCAACCGATTATTTCTCACATCAAGACGTGTAAGATGCGTCATATTTCCTAGCGACTCTGGTAATGCTATCAGATGGTTGTTCATCAGATGCGCCTCTTTGAGTTGTGTCAACTCCCCTAGCGATGCAGGCAAAGCTGCTAACCAATTATTCATCACATACAATTCTTGTAAGTTGCTCAAATTGCCAATAGACTCCGGCAGAGCTACTAGCGCGTTATTATAGAGCCTCAGCTCTTTCAGATGCGTAAGATTCCCAATACGTTCTGGAAGAGCCGTCAAAGAGTTGTCAGTAATATTGAGGTACCGCAGATTGACAAGTTGTGTTAGGGTGTCAGGAACAGTGGTTAAAGCATTATTGCTGATATACAGAAAAAACGTGAGATTGCTCAACGTTCCAAGTGACTCTGGTAGCGTTGTCAAGGCATTATGAGCTATATCGAGAGTATGAAGATGAGCGAGATTACCAATGTGCTCGGACAGAGACGATAGCTGGTTTTCCGCTATATTCAGGAGGCGCAAATTTTCTAATAGCCAGATTGACTCAGGAAGCTCAGTAAGTTGGTTTTTCCCCACACTTAGTGACATAAGTCCTGCCAAATGATGTATATTTTGCGGAAGGGCAACGAGTTGATTGCCATAAACACTTAGGTTTTTGAGATATGTAAGTTCACACAGGCTTTCAGGCAGAGAAGAAAGAGCATTCCTATCTACATGAAGCTCTTCAAGATAGTGCAAATTCCCAAGGGATGCGGGAAGTGACGTAAGTTGATTGTCATCCAGGAGAAGTTTTTTAAGGTGACTCATGTCCCCAAGCGATTCAGAAAGTGATGTTAGGAAGTTCCCCGTTATGTCGAGAAATTGTAGATGGGATAGTTGACCAAGCGATTCAGGAAGCGACATTAGCTCGCAGTAGCGCAATGCTACCGCGACAACTCTATCGTTTTCGACAGCAAAGGCTATGTTCCTCTCATACCTCTCAACTACGTCTCTTGCCACAAGAGGAATAGGCTCACCCTCAGAAAGCAAGCCATTCGTATACAGAATTTCCTCTAGTTCTTTCAGCACATTGATTTCAGCTTCTGGAAATGCAATATTGTTATAGCGTCTCTTTTCGATCTCTTGCGACATATTCCCTCCTCTGACTTCTCAAAGAATAGCATAAAAGTACACAAATGTCGCCTTTTTACACCATTTTTTAGAACTAATGTGCTATCATTAAGAAGTGAAATTTGTTCTATTCTACCTTCAAGGAAGAGGAGAAATAAGATGAACCAACTCATGCAAGAAAAATGGCCCTGGATTGATGGCTCACACCAGATGCGCACCCAGCTATTAGACCTCATGAGCGATACTGATCTGGCCTTTAGCCCCGGTGGACAGAACATCCTACTAGGTGCATTGTGCCGAGAAATGGGCGACACTGAATATGCCTACATTCAGTCGTTGAAAACCTTTAACCAGGATTGGTCATACCACAATACAGAAGCAGGTTTAGAAAGTAGCGTTGCCCAGTTGAAAAACTGGTATCAAACGCTCGATGAGGAATTACAAACAACGGTCTCAGCCTTCTCAGATGAGGACGCAACGAAAACAGTAAATCGAAGTGGCTATCCAACGCCAATCGGCTTGCAACTCGATGTCTATCTGCAAGCACTACTGATTTTCTTTGGCAAAGTGACCATTTACCTCAAAGCAATGAACAAATCACTACCAAAGGAAATTCAGGAATACATTTGATAGGGTATGCCTGTACGATAAGTTTATATACCCTCGACTCACAAGGAACAATTTTTATGCCAGCGATTGTTATCTACAGAAAAGGGCGTAGGCGTACAAGAAGATACTTATTGTTTCACGAAGAGGATAGGGCATATGAACATTCCACTTTCCGTTCTTGATTTATCGCCAGTCGATACTGGTATGAGCAGTAGGAAAGCGTTACAGAACACGCTGCACCTGGCACAACTAGCCGATACATTAGGCTACACGCGCTATTGGGTAGCGGAGCATCATAACTCAAGCATGACAGCAAGTTCCACGCCTGAGTTGCTCATTGGTTATATCGCGCAAGCCACCGAGCATATTCGCGTTGGTTCAGGAGGAATGATGTTACCAAATCATTCCTCTTTGAAGGTTGCGGAGACCTTTCGCTTTCTGGAAGCAATGCATCCAGGGAGAATAGACCTGGGCATTGGTCGGGCGCCGGGGACAGATCCAAAAACAGCACTCGCGTTGCGTCGCTCACGCGAAGTATCTGCAACAGATGATTTTCCTGGGCAGTTAATGGAGTTATTCGCGTTCGCAGGAGAACGTGGCGGCTTTCCGGTCATGCATCCGTTTAAAACAGTGAGAGCTATGCCCGGCGATGTTGCGCTCCCACCTGTCTGGTTATTGGGATCGAGCGATTATAGCGCACAAGTTTCCGCCGCGCTAGGACTCGGTTTCGCGTTTGCACATCATATCAATCCATCGCTCGCAGTGCCTGCAATAGACTTCTATCAAACGAATTTTAGACCATCTGAACGTTTGCAGCAGCCAAAAGTGATTCTCACAACCTCTGTTGTCTGCGCGGACACCGATGCGCGTGCCGAAGAGCTTGCGACCTCAATGGGCTTAGCATGGGTACGCCTCGTAAGTGGTCGCTCTGGTCCACTTCCAAGTCCCGAAGAGGCAAAGGCGCATCAGTACACGGTAGCCGAGCAAGCTATTGTAAATGACTATCGAGCAAAACAAACGGTTGGCACACCTACAGTAGTACGTGAGCGTCTTCTTGAGCTACAAGCACAAACAGGTGCTGATGAACTCATGATTACCGCAATGATGTATGGTTATGAGAACCGCGCGAAAACCTATGAACTGCTAGCAGAAGCGTTTGAACTGCCGAGACCAAGCGTTTCCTCCCAACACGCTGAGCTAACACCTATCATCTAAAGGGACAACGTATGCACATCTTAGCCATTTCTGGTAGCCTGCGGGACAACTCGACCAACACCACACTTGTTCGTGCAATTGTGAAGCTTGCACCAGAAAGCATGGAGTTTACTCTGTATAATGGGATGGGTGATCTGCCACATTTTAGTCCTGACATCGACGTGGAGGATGCCCCTCCGTCGGTTGCCGCTCTACGTCGGCAACTGCAAGAAGCTGATGGTGTACTCATTTGCACGCCAGAGTACGCCTATGGAGTGCCTGGATCATTGAAAAATGCACTTGACTGGACAGTATCGTCAGGCGATTTTGTGGGCAAGCCAGTTGTGGTTCTAAGTGCTTCTCCGTCCATGATGGGCGGAGATAAAGCGCATGCATCACTCTTGCTCACACTCACCGCGCTCTCTGCGAATATCGTCGAAGGCGGAACGCTCATCATTCCACTCATCCGTACAAAGATGAATGCAAGTGGCGATGTATCCGATCTCGCGACAGCCCAGGCACTTCGATCAGCCCTTGCTGCACTCTCTGAGGCTATTAGTGCCAAAGTTTAAATGGTAGGGACCACAATGATGCTAGTACGGATACCTTGTAGGGACCGATGTATC